>DDYL01000041.1 GCA_002347925.1 Chloroflexi bacterium UBA2235
CCGAACCTCCAGACGCCGAAATCGCAATCTCGGACAATTCTTGTCGGCGCGGTGGCTGGGAGACGTCATCGCCGTTCGCACGCGTTGCGCGCGTTGCGCGCCTACGCATGTCCCACTTGCCACGCTCGGGCTGGCGCACACCGTCATCGGCGGGCACAACCTCAGGCGTCACACCCTTGGACGTAGCTTCCAAGGGTGCAGGTGTTCCAGCCAATGGCACCTCATCCGGTTCAAGGTTTGCATCGGCTTCACTTCGACCAGATGACGGCTTCATTGACACGCCTTAAAGCTCCTGAAACTCGCATCCAACATGCGGCCTGACCCACCCAAGATATCGGCAATTATCGCGGTAACGAACGGTGCGTTCGTGTCGAACATCCTCACTGGATCATTGAACCTTCAGGCGCAACTGCCTGGGTGCGACCTTGACGGGCAGCTTCGGGAAGGAACTCATAAATAATCACGCCATCCACGTCGTAGACCGGCCGGAAAAGCGTCGGCGCCGACCCGAACTTGGCAATACCGGCCGAGGCGTAATAGGCGCGTTCAAGATCACCCACATACACGTATCGAACGTGATACCTTGAAAGGAGAACCTGTGCAGCATCGCTATTCGTGGTGTTGAACATCGACTGGACATCTCTCAACCGTGCGTCAACTTGAGGTGCGTACGGACCGCGCTGCTGCGCCTGGTGCCATCGCCACCCAAGAACCGCCGGCAGGCCGGTGTACTTGGAGACCCTCGAACCCCACCGATATTCAGGCACGGATGCCTCAAGGACCACGGGTGTGCCGTCGATATTCTGAAGCATCCACCTGATCGCCAAGTAATCGGCATAAGCCCTCAAGGTCGCTCCGCCCGGGTTTGCGGGTGTGACTTCGCTGCTTGCATCTTGCACGGTCGCCGTTTTCATGTACGCCATTCCGTCAAGCGTCGGTGGCAACGGCGCAAACCGATCGGCGACCCGGGCGGGGACGGCTCCGAGCGGATAGGCCAAGACCGCTAGCATCAGGGCCGCAGTCGCCGACACCCATCCCCATTGAAACAATCCAAGTGGCTTGCGCCTCTCTCGATCAAACACCCGCGCAAATGCCCAGACGAGGGTAGCTCCCGAAACCATTGACCAGAGAACCCACACCTGCAAATAGAACTTGAACACGGTGTTCATCCGCCCAATGTCACCCGAGAGTGCGAAGTATTCAACGAAGATGCCGATCGCCGCTCCGGTGGCCCCGAGGGTGGCCGCGAAGGCGAGTGCAGGTTCACGACGTCGCTCCCACGCCACCAGCACCATGACTGACACCATCGTTATGAGAAATGCGATCAAGGCCGACCTTGCAATGGCGAGAGTAGCGACCAGCACAACGAAAATCGCAAATAACGCGACATACCAGGTACCCAACAGAGCGCTCGACGATAGGAGAGCCCGCTCATGTCGCGAAACCCGTTCCCATGCATCGAGGTTCCGAAGCCGCATTGCCACGTACCGCCCCCACCCAGTTGTCTGCCAGACGGGCCACCCCACAAGAGCCACAAATGTAAGCAACTGAAAGACCATGGCACCGTGAATAATCAAGTAGTCGACGAGAGTTGACTTATCAGTAGTCCACAGGCTCACGGAGCTGTAGACAGTCAGGTAATGCGACCAAAAGGGCCGGTACCAAAGCGTCGAGGTGAGGAACATGATCACCGAACTCACCATGACGTGAACGACGTCAGTCGCAGTGACGGTCCCTCGCCTCGCGACCCTTGCAATGCCAAGTGCAATCACCGCCAGAAGGAGATGGGTCGGGTACTCCCAACTATTAACGACATTCAACGCACCGACCACCCATCCCAATCCTGCCCCGACAATCACATTCCGGAGCGTGAACACGCTCAGAAGGCGGTCGAACGCAGTGACCAGGTGCGCTCGAGGCGTCGGCGCCGCACGCGTGGCGATCCCAAGCATCACGCCGACCGACACGACCTGATATGGAATGCTGATCATGTGCGCATGGAGGTCCGAAAAAAGAAAGGTCCAGAAGGGGAACTCATTGATGGTGTTATTCGGGATCACCCGAGAGGAACGCCAGAAGTCAAAGCCTTCAAGCGAACCACCCCCGAGAAGGACCGCTGGCACGCCCGCAACTAGTGCAGGCAGACCCGAGACCGGCACACTGCCGGCACCACTTGCCGACCTGGCTAGCCGATCGACCAACTGCCCAAAAGCGTCCAGGTTTCCAACAACGGCCAGAAATACAACCCCAGCAAGGCCGCCGAAGAGCACCGGCCGATACCTGCTCCCCGCCCGGACGTGGCCAACGGCGGTCTCCCACCCGAAAACCGTGAGGTTCGACGCAACCCCAAATGTCGCACCTACGGTCATCGCATACACCGTCGCGACGCCGATGTTGAAGGCAACCGCTGGTGCAACCCCGGTTAACTTCGCGAGCGTGCCAATGAGCACGTACCCGAAGTAGTAGTAGTTCAGGTAGCCGCCCGCGTACCAAGGATCATAAGGCGGGAATGAAGCTGTCTTGATAACAGCATTCAGGTATGCAAACTCCATCGGCTTCTCACCGCCCCTAGCGGGATGCCAGAGGTCGGGGTTGAGCGATCTGATCAGGCAAAAAGCCACAAAGGCCCCAACAGTCACCAGCTCAACCGTGACAATTGTTCGCCAATTCCCTCTGGCCCAACCAACCCACTCACGACCACTTCGCCTCAGAACCGGTATCACCGCCAACACGCAAGCTGCACTCGCGGCAACGAGTGAGAGTCGCGTCCACGGGAGGAAGTCGATGGATGCCAGCAGCCACGCGAACCAACTGACCGCCAAAAGTCCGAGAGGGCGCGCCGACCCGTATCCCCGGTCGGGCAAAGAAGGAAAGAGCGACCAAACCAGCGGAGCTACTATCAATCCAAGGACGGAAAGCGTCAGGTACCAGATAACTGGTGCAAACAGCCCAGACCGATCATCCAGCGAAAAACTGTCACTCCATGTCCCGCCCTGCGTAACCTTCTCCCGAGACGCCGCATCCAACTGAAGGTTTGGGCGCCCAGCCATGATTGGCGGAATGTTCTGGACGTTGTCCAAGGAAACTGAAGTCAAGATTTGCCTGACCCGAGCAG
>DDYL01000059.1:0-8834 GCA_002347925.1 Chloroflexi bacterium UBA2235
AGTCCACCATGGCCGTCCTCGCCCAAGCGAACCAGGCGCCGCAGATGGCCCTGCAGCTCCTCAAGTAGGCGCAGGCCTGATCGCGAAAACCCGGTGAGCCCGGCCCGCTTTTATGCGGGCCGGGCTCACCCTTTTGTGCCGCCCTCCCCACGCGCGCACCACGACTGAACATGCATGCCCATTCATCCATCGACCCGTTTCGCTGACGCCGAGGACTCCGGAAAGGTAGCGGCCGCGACGGGGAATTGGCAGGAGAGAGAAGGCATGGAGAGACAACTGGTCCTGGAGTTCGTCAGGGTCACCGAAGCCGGGGCAATCGCCTCGGCGCGGATGATGGGACGCAACGATGCGATGGGGGCTGATCGTGCCGCCGTCGAAGCAATGCGTCGCGCAATGGACGAAGTCCCGATGGTCGGCACGATTGTCATCGGCGAGGGTGAACGCGACGAAGCACCGATGCTCTATATCGGTGAGCGGGTTGGCGCGGGGTGGACCGTCTCCGGGCCTGACGGCATCCGAAACCCGAGCCCTGAAGTGAACGGCGCACCACTCCTTGCCGCTGTCGACATTGCGGTCGACCCCCTTGAAGGCACCAACCTTGTCGCCCGCGGTCAGGACGGGGCAATCTCCGTCCTCGCGGTTGCCGAGCCCGGCGGGCTTCTCAATGCCCCAGACATCTACATGGAAAAGCTTTGCGTCGGCCCCGGGGCGGCCGGCAAGGTGCGCATGGAGTACCCCGTCGCCGCGAACCTGCGCATCATTGCCGATAGTCTCGGGCGCGATATCGAGGATCTCACCGTCGTCATCCTGGATCGCGAACGTCATGAAGCCTTGATCGAGAATGTGCGGTCGACCGGTGCACGCATCCGGCTGATCGCCGACGGCGACCTCTCCGCGGCGATTTCCTGCGCCGTCTCAGGCACTGGCGATCATTGCGTGATGGGTTCCGGAGGCGCACCAGAAGGTGTCCTCACCGCGGCGGCGCTCCGATGCCTCGGCGGACAGATCCTTGCCCGGTTCATTCCCCGGAACGATTCCGAGCGCCTTCGATGCCTCCAGATGGGCATTGACCCCGACCGCATTTACGACACCGCGGACCTCGCGTCTGGTTCCTCCATCATCTTCGCGGCGACAGGAGCCACCGATGGCTCCCTCCTCAAGGGGGTGCGCTTCTTCGGAGGAGGTGCTCGCACCCACTCGCTCGTGATGGGACTTCAATCCTCCACGATACGGTTCGTCGACACCGTGCACATGTTCGACTCAAAGGCATTCGGGCGCGTTCGTCTCTAGGCGCGCACGCTGGAAGTCAGGGCGCCGTCGGACAGGCAGCCACCCGCCTCGTCCGGCGTCGCCGATCCGGCAATCTTCCTGTCCGACCCGCAAGGAGATCACTCAACACTTAGCCTCCACTTAGCATCTCCTCGACACACCCACCCGATCATGGTTCCAGGTGCGGTACCGCACCGGGATTGTTGGAAAGGGCATGGAAATGGACACCAAGACACGGCGAACCCTTCTCGGGGGTTTCATCTCGTCATTCGCAGCCACGGCGTCAGTGATCGGCTGCAAGTACGCATTGGCAGACACCAATTCGCCTGCAAGTGACCAACCGGTGTCTCAGCTTCCAAGCATCGGCCCCGAAGCCATCCTCCCCGGTTTCGACCGCTTCCCGAATGCCGTAAACGTGACCCGTACCGGGTCGGTCTACCGGATCGAGAGTGGCGACCTGCCGGATCACGGCCTGATGGTCGGGATCAGCAACTGGCAGCAGCAGGTCCCCACACCACAGCCGTACACCGGGGCAAACGCCTGGCAACTGCCAGTCAGTCCGGTCCTCGCCGAGAAGCCCCTGTCCTGCCGAAACGCCTTCTACCGCGGCGCAATCGCCATCGCGGCAAACGGCGTGCCGATCTTCAACCCCATGAAGGCACCCAACGAGGACGTCTATCTCCTGGGCGAACTTGACCGATGGGGTGGGCACTCGGGCCGCTCGGACGACTACCACTACCATGTCGCCCCGCTGCACTTGCAGGACATCGTCGGCGCTGACCGGCCCATTGCCTACGCGATGGATGGCTTCCCGATCTACGGCGAAACGGAAACCGACGGTTCACCCGTTGAGGCCCTCGACCAGTGGAACGGCCACTCAGACGCGGAAAACCGCTATCACTATCACGGCACTCGCGTCTANNNCTGGACTACACCGTGCGGGGCGCGCCGAACCGTATCGAATACGTCGTCGGGACGCACGAGGTCACCATGACGTTCACCGGTCCGACCAACACGTCACGCACCGAAACATACCGCCGTTAGGACCGGCCCTCATCGCTTCCGGGACCAGTTCCAATGAAACGACGTGACCACGTCTACCCTGACGTGGCCACGTCACCACCGGGTCGCCCTAGGTCAGCGTCTCACCTGGCTGAGGCGACAGCACCACGAGACCTTGAGCCGCTCCCGCCACCCGAAGGGCATCTGGATTGCCAACAAGCGCAGGGAAAGTGCCCCAATGGATCGGAATGACCCGGTGCACTCCCAACAGTTTCGCCGCCATCGCCGCCCCGGTCGGCCCCATCGTGTAGTGATCGCCAATGGGCAATAACGCCACATCCGGGTGGAACATCTCTCCGATAAGGGCCATGTCCCCGAATACATCGGTGTCACCGGCGTGATACACGCGGTACCCGTTCTCCAGCGTCACCACGAACCCGCACGCCTCACCACCCGGATGCAAGGTGCCATCACCATCGAGGATGCTCGAACTGTGGACCGCAGCAACCATGGATACCCCGATATCACCGACGTGCTGGGTGCCACCACGGTTCATCCCCCGGGCGACCGTGACGCCATTCCGTTCAAGCCAGACTGCAATCTCGTGGACCGCAATCACCGCCTTCGGGTGGGTCAGTTCAACGACTTTCAGGACATCACCGAGGTGGTCCCCATGTCCGTGCGTGATGAGCACCACGTCAATCGGCGGGAGCGTGTGCCAAGCAACCGGGCATGAGGGGTTTGTCATCACCCACGGGTCAATCAGGATGCGCACGCCGGACGCAGATTCAATCAATGTCGACGCGTGACCAAGCCACGTGATCCGGGTGCCTCCGCCAAGTACCGCTGTCATCTCTTGTTTCCCACTACAATCATGCCCGTGTGCAACGACTAGCCGTTGCGTAAACCATGTGCGATCACGGATCGACGCATCGGGCACCGTCTAGCGGTCGGTTGCCCCATAACCAAGAGGCGAAGCACGAATGCGCTTGTATGATGCCACCCGCACGATTGCCGTCGTCGCCGGTCTTCTTGGAGCGGTGATGTTCTATCAACCATGGGTCAGTGGCACCGTGCCTGGTGTCGGCGCAGTGAAGTTCAGCGCTGATGACCTCGCGAACGGTCGCGCACGCACAATTGCCGATATCGCATCAGCACCGCCGCCACGGGCGCCAAGTGGCGCGGCACCCGCGGCACCCGCGGCACCGGCCACTGGTGGCGCACCATCGTTGCCAACCCGCGTACCCACCTTCGCGCCCGGCGCCGTCGCACCCACCACCATGCCTTCTGCCGCCGAACGTACGGTGGCCGCGGGGAATGCAACCCCCACCCCAATGGCCGTGGGAGGAATGACCCTGCCTACCCGCGTGCCAACCTTCGCACCCGGGGCCGTCGCGCCCACCACAATGCCCTCGGCGGCCGAACGAACCGCACTCGCAACACCAATTGCCGGCGGAAACGCACTTGTCGTGGCGTCCCCTACCCCCGTGCCAGCGGCAACTCCACCGCCACCGGCAAAGCTGCCCAAACTCACCCTGTTCGCCATTCCCCTGGCAGGTCTCGGGATCGCAGTCTTCATGGCAATCCACTCCCGGCACAGCAATTCCCGGGACATAATCTTCTCGAAAGGATGGACAATCCTTCTCGGCCTTGTTGGCATGCTCTCCACTTGGAACGTCATTTCAACCATCTCTGGCGCGCCCGCGCCAAACAACCTCATGGACCCCGGCGAAACAAGGGACCTTCTTTGGGGTGCTTGGGCAACCCTCGCGGCGTTCGCTGTCGGAACCGCGGCGATAGCCACCTCGTGGGCACTCCCGCCAGTCAAAAAAGTGACCAGTCCACTCCCTTAGGGAAGTACTGCAACGGGCACAACTCTCGTCCACTGCGAGGCAAGTGACCGTGAATTGCGGTTGTGGTGTCGCACCCGCCGGCCGCGCCTCGGTTGGATTTGCAACCAAGTGTCGGACATTCATGGACTTGGGAGCGGACAGGGCAGACGGTTGGGAAGCTCCGGAAGTGACGGGACCGAGTTAGCCGAGGCTTCCGTGCCGATGGTGCGGGTCGTACCACGTTTCGACCGAGGCGAAGATGGCTTGGACTATGCCGGAACGTGGGGGCCAGGGGCGCCGGTGGATGCGCTCGACCTTCAGGGTTGCGAAGGGGTTCTCCGCGACGGCGTTGTCAAGCCAAATGACTGGCCTTCCAATGGAGCAGGTGATGCCGGCCTATCGCTAAAGTGCCTGTAAGGCCACGCGGTCGAGGTCCTGCCTCGGCCGGAATGGTGGACGAATTCCCGGCCCCTGGCGGGTTGCAGGAAGGGCGATGTGAGAAAAGTGCGCAGCGGGACGGTGCGTCCGAAAGCGATGTCGCAATACACGCCTTCTTTCCACAAAACAGATGTTGGGTGACTAGTGCGTTTGCACCTGTCACCCAACGACCTCTGATCGGACAATCACCCTGAGTATTCCGAAAGGGGATCAGCCCTTCACGCTGCCGGCTGTCAACCCCTCGACGAGAAACCTCTGCGCCATCGCGTAGAACGCCACCACCGGAACGGACATCGCAACCGACGCTGCCATGATTGGGCCCCAACGGAAGACATCCCCAATGATCCATCGCCCGAGGCCGACCGGCAGCGTCGTACCGCTGTTGCTTTGAATGAACACGAAGGCGAAGAGAAACTCGTTCCACGCATTTGTCAATGCGAACAGGGCAACGGCCATCAATGCCGGAAGCACGAGAGGGAGCACAATGCGGAAGTACGCTTGGAAGCGGTTGCACCCGTCGATCAGCGCCGCCTCCTCGAGTTCCTCAGGAATGCTGCGGTAATAGCCCATCAGGAGCCAGCATGCGAAGGGCAACAGGAACGTGGGGTAAGCAACCATGAGGCTACCCAGCGAGTTCGTGAGTTGCAGGGAAGAAAAGATTTGATAGAGCGGGACCACGAGCATGATCCCGGGCATCAGGTACGTCAACAGGATTGCCGTGGAAACGAACCCGGCACCCCGCCACCGCAGCCGTACGAGTGCATATGCCCCGAGGGCGGAGGCAATCAGGCTAATCGCCATCGAGACTACGGCAACCCTCACCGTATTCCACAGCCAAAGGGGGAACTGGGCGGTATTGGTGAAGATTTCCTGATAATGCACGAACGTCCACGGGCTGGGCCAGAAGATGGACTCGAACTTCTGGAACTGAAGCACCGACTTGAACGACGTGATGATGATCCAGTAGAAAGGATAGAGTTCAATGAAGGTCACTATCAGGATTGTCAGGCCAATCCCGATGGCGGAGAGGGCGCGCGATACCCGTCGCTGAGACCGCAACGCGACCGGCGATGCCGCCGGGAACAAGACCCGGCTTACTAAGCCGAACGACGCTTCGACGATCTCGTTGATTGCCCAAAAGACGGAAACGGCAAACCGGATGATCATCTTGGCAGGCCATACGACGAACAGGACGGCCTTGTAGATCGAACTTTCATGTTCCTGGCCACCACGCTGTCCCGCCCGGATGAAATGCCCTAGGACGATGACGGCAAGACCAAGGAGTGGCGCGACGAGCAGGGCAACGGCGACGGCTTGTCCGTAACGCAGTGTTCCGATCAACTCGTATGCCCGAACCGCATACAGGCGTGTGGCACCGCCCGGACCACCTCCGGTGATTAGGTAGACGAGGCCGAAGGTGTTGAACGTCGAGACTGTCGAGAACAGGGTCTCGACGATGATCACATACCGGAGACCTGGCAACGTGATATGCAGGAAACGTTGCCATGCGTTGGCACCGTCCACGGCCGCCGCGTCGTAGAGTTCCGCATCGAGCGACTTCAGTCCGGCGAGTGACAGCAGTACGAAGAAGGGAACCCCCTTCCAGACGTTGACCGCCACCATCGCGTGCAGGGCGAGGTTTGCATCGCCGAGCCAGGGAATTCCCTTGAACGCAGGACCCCACACCGGCGCGCCACCGATCAGGTCGTATATCGCACCGATGGTCAGGTTCAACGCGCCGAACTGCGGGTTGTACATCAACCGGAAGGTCGCTGCGGTGACGACTTCGGGAACGATGTACGGCGCAAGGATGAGTGCCGTCAGGATCCCGGAAAAGCGCTTCACATTGTGGAGGGCAAGTGCCGTCGCGAGACCGATGAAGAACTTGACGAGAACGGCCTCCGTGGTGAACTGAAGGGTCAGCCAGAAGGACCTGCGGAAAATTGGATCTTCGATCTGTGTCTGGTAGTTACCCAACCCCACAAAGTCGCCCCAGCGATCACCGATGACGTTGTAGAAACTCATCCGCGACGCTTCGATGAGCGGCCATGCGATCAGGCCACCAAGCAGAAGCAGCATGGGTGCGGCAAACACATAGCCGGTTGCCCAGTCCTCACCGAACACCCGACGCATGAGGACTGGTAAGCCACCCGGCCGACGCACACCTGACGTTCGCGTCCCAGGGAGAACTGGATCTGGCTCGATCAACACTGCCATTGAGACCCCTGTGTCGGGATATGGGTAGTTGGCGTCGAGTACGGGAGCACCGGAGTGACCCGCACTCTGCCCATGTCTACAGGACCGTCCATGGCTGCACTCCGTCGGCTCGGAGCCAACGCCTCGGTGGTCCTACTCGCCCTTCTTTCCGAAGTCCTTGTAGATCTGGACGGACCGGACATGTGCGTCGCGGACTGCCAGGTCGACACGCTTGCCACCGAGGATCTCGCCCATCATGTCGGTCATGACGTTGGAGTCGTTCACTGCTTCGGCTGCCTCGGAAAGCGGCCCGCGCCATGCAATCCCCTGGAAAGGCGGTTCATTGAACGCAACCTTCTTGAATGCCATCGCAATCCGGTTGCGGGTGACATCCGGGTGGTCCCAGTACTTGGCCCACGCCGGTACCACATACCCGAAACTGATGTTGAGGATTGCCGACTGCTGCTGCTCGGTCAACAGATATTCGCTAAGCGACGCAGCCGCTTCGTAATTCTGCGACCCCTTCATGTAGTAGTGGTAATGAAGTGCCGAACCCTGCAACCGTAATCCAAGCGGCCCCATCGGGACCGGCACCAGCATGGTCACATCGCCAACGGGATTGCCGTCAAACTTTGCTTTCGCGAAGATGGTGCCGGCATTGGATGTAAACCCGATGACTCCGGCAAGATACGCCTCATTGTTCGAGAGGTCATTCCACGCATTCACTCCCGGAGGCACCATGTCCTGGTACTTGCGGTCGAGGTAGCAATCGGCCAGCCACTGCATTGCGTCAATGGTCTCGGGCGAGTAGAGAGTGACCTTTTCACCAGTCTCGTCGGCCAGTGCCCCACCGAACTGCTGCATGACCGTCTGGACCAGCGACTCACCGTCGCCGGACCTGTTAGTCGTCATTCCCCAACCGTAGAAGTTCTCGGATGGACGGGAGACTGCCAAACAGGCTTCACGAAGACTGTCCCAAGTATCAAAGCTACCCTTCTCGATGGAGAACCCGGCTGAGCCGAACTTGTCCTCACGGACCCAGTAGTTGCCGGACCGGTCGTAGTATGGCACCCCAATCCACTTGCCTTCGACGAAATGGGAGGCGCGCGCACCAGTGTTCACCGCCCCGTACTTGATCTCTAATGCCTTCACGTTGTTGCTGACATCACGGGTAAGGTCGAAGAAGTTGAGTTTGCGGGCCGAGAGGTCGCGCATGATGATGTCCACCGGTTGGTTCGCGGCTTTCTGGGCCTGCAACTTCTGGTAGATGTCACTGCTGCCAAGGAATCCAGCCACGTCGCTGAGATCAAGTTGCGAACCGATGCCATTGGTTTCGGCCCACTCGGTGATTGTCTTCTTGAGGAATGCGTTGTGCTCCGGGTGCCAGTCGACCATCGTCACCACCTGGAACTTCCCGGAAACCTTTGCCAATGCGGAAACGCCCGCCTGCGCGACGCCGGCCAGGTTCGGTGCGATACCTCCGGCAACTGCTGCCACGGCTCCGGCAACACCCGAGGCACGCGACAACAGACCACGACGAGTAACTGCTGCGCCCATCAGTCAATCCCCCTTCAACAAATCGTGACCGCGACGACGCAAAGCCCGCGGCTCCTCAGGCCACGTTCAGAGCGCAAACTTCAATCGAAATGGAATCCCGCGCGGATCTGGACAAGCCAACCCCCCACGGAACCATCACCGACTTAAATCTAAGCGCATTATGGGGTCATTTCGCACACGCGGCAACCGCCACCGCAGCTCTTTTCACAAATCGGTGACAATCGCGCTACGTATTTTCCGGATGTGCCCCCGGAATATCCCAAAATCACCAATCCTGGAGGCCCGCATGACCAGCCCGCGTCCGACCGGCCCGAAGTCGTGGCCATCAATTCGCGCGTATGACGGCCCCCACCGCGCACGGGTTGCCATGCCCGTCGGCGGGATTGGCACCGGCACCGTTTCACTCGGCGGCCGAGGCGACCTGCGCGATTGGGAAATCATCAACCGACCGGCCAAGGGCTTCGCACCACGCCCGGCATTCCTTGCATTGCGAACCCGCGATGCCACCGGGTCAATTGCCGTCCGGGCCCTCGAAGGGCC
>DDYL01000059.1:8910-10899 GCA_002347925.1 Chloroflexi bacterium UBA2235
CCGACATTCCCCTGCACGTATCCCTCGGCGCGTGGAACCCGCTCGTGCCCGGGGCGGTCGAAGACAGCAGCCTTCCACTCGTTGCCCTGCAGATCGGCCTGTCAAACCCGGGTTCCACGCCCGTCGAGGCATCCGTTGCCTTCGTCTTGCGCAACTTCATCGGCACCAACGGCGAGACGGGCACACCGAACCGCAATGTCAACGAGTTCCGGTCCGGCACCACCGCCGATGGGCGAACGCTGACGGGTGTCCTGCTACGCACCGATGGCCTCGCCGATACCGATGAGTGTTGGGGTACCGTCGCCATCTCCACGCCCATGCCAGATGTGACAACACGCCTTGCCTGGACAAGTGCCGGTTGGGGCGGTGCCCTCCTCGAGTTCTGGGACACCTTCACCGCAACCGGACATGTCACGCCGATCGACGCGAACCCGTCCGACCACTCACCGATTGCAACCATCGTCGTCGCAACCAGCGTGCCCGCCGGGACCACGATTTCCGTGCCATTGACCCTGTCGTGGCACTTCCCGAACCGACTGTCATGGACGCCTGAAGGCATCGCGGTTGGTCTTGGCGGGGGCGCGAATGCGTTCGGTCCGCCAGTCATCGGCAACGAGTACACGTCGCATTTTTCCGATGCGTGGGACGTGGCGATGCACGCTGTTCCATGCCTCGAAGCTCTTGAGAACCGGTCGCTTGCGTTCGTGCACACCGTGACAATGAGTGACCTGCCGTCCGAGGTGCAGGAGGCGGCCCTCTTCAACATCTCCACCCTCCGGTCACAGACCTGTTTCCGAACTCCCGACGGAAACTTCTGGGGTTGGGAAGGAACCTTCGACCACACCGGCAGTTGCTACGGAAGTTGCACCCACGTCTGGAACTACGAGCAGACCGTCCCATTCCTGTTCGGCCAACTTGCACGAACTGCCCGGCGACTCGAGTTCATCGAGGGAACCCGTGACGACGGCCACATGGCCTTCCGCATTGCCCTGCCCCTCGACCTCCCGGCAGCCCGCGAACGCAACGCGTCATACCCCGCGGCGGCCGATGGCCAGATGGGATGCATTCTCAAGGCCTACCGCGAGTGGCAACTCTCCGGCGACGCCACCCTTCTCCACGATCTCTGGCCTCGGGTCCGTGCCTCCCTTGCCTACGCCTGGATCCCGGGTGGGTGGGATGCCGACCGGGATGGTGTCATGGAAGGCACCCAGCACAACACGATGGATGTCGAGTATTTCGGCCCGAACATCCAGATGGGCGCGTGGTACCTCGGCGCGTTGCGCGCCGCCTCACACATGGCCCGCGCGGTTGGCGAACCCGGCTTTGCCGCCGAATGCACCCGCCTTGAAGAATCTGGGCGCGCATGGATGGATGCCAACCTCTGGAACGGCGAATACTACGACCATGAGATCCGGCCTCCCGCAACGTGGGACGCCGTCGCACCGGGCCTCCGTCACCCCTCGATGGGCGCACGGGACCCGAACTCACCCGAATGGCAACTGGGAGCCGGTTGCCTGGTCGACCAACTGATCGGGCAGGTTCTGGCCCACGTGAATGGCCTCGGCCACCTGCTTGATCCCGGGCATATCCGCACGACCCTGCACAGCATCGCGCGCCACAATCGGAGGTCTGGCTTCCACGACCACTTCAACCCGATGCGATCCTACGTCGGTGGCGACGAGACCGCCCTCCTGATGGCGAGTTACCCGAGGGGCGAACGCCCGGCATTGCCCTTCCCGTACTACGCCGAAGTGATGACCGGGTTCGAATACACCGCCGCCGTTGGCATGTTGTACGAAGGCCGCGCCGATGCCTCACTCCGTGACGAGGGTCTTCGGGTCATCCGGGACATCCGCGCACGATATGACGGCAAGCGGCGCAATCCGTTCGACGAGGCTGAATGTGGTCACCATTACGCCAGGGCCATGCTTGCCTGGGGCGCCATTCTCGCCTTGACCGGTTTTCATTGGTCGGGCGTGACCGGTGTCT
>DDYL01000182.1:0-1028 GCA_002347925.1 Chloroflexi bacterium UBA2235
GGCGGGTCGTGCCAGTAACGTGCCTCGGGGGTTCGGCTCAATGGCTATGACACGGAGGTCAGTCGACCTGACCGTGCACCAACATGGCCTCAGTGATCTGCGACGTGGTCCTCTGGCTTGCCATGGTCCTCGTCATCGGGATCCGAGTGCTCTTCCTTGACGGCTGCAATCTCGGCGTGACGCACGGCCTCGATCTGATGGCCGTACGCCAGGTGCGCATGGTGAGCGGCGGTCACGTGGTCGTCGTGCTCATCGGCCTCGGCGGCCTTCATGTGCTCATGTGCAGCGATCTCAAAGTGATGCGCAGCCTTGCGGTGGTGGTCGGCGGCCTGCAGGTCGAGCTCGTGCTCTTTCTTGGTAACCATTGGTCGTCTCCTGAATGATGTGCGTGATCGTACGCCCAACAGGGTCTTGAGCTGCCCGGGCAATTCGTTCCAGTTCGAGCGAGGGGGGCGACCCAACTCCACTCACTCGTACTCCGGGACAGCCTTGCATTGGGCATCCAGTGACCTGTTCGGCACCAATATAGCATGCGCATGGTAACCAGACCATGAACAAGACCGGTAGAGAGACGCGGTACTCGAGGTCTGTCACGCACTTGATCGGCGTAGCGCTGCGTGCCCGCGGGAAACGCGACCGGCCCCGTGAACATCATGTTCGCGGGGCCGGTCGTGATGCTCTCACCGTGGCAGCGGTGGGCACTGGTGCAGAGGCGTCCACCCGTCCCTCCCGGTCGGGTCAGTCAGCTCTTACTTGAGCAACTGGAGGACGGACTGCGGAGCCTGGTTGGCCTGGGCGAGGACCGCCATGGATGACTGCTGCAGGATCTGGCTGCGGATCATCTCCGAGACAGACTGGGCAACGTCGGCATCGCGGATGCGGCTGTTCGCGGCGCCGGTGTTCTCAGCTGCGACCCCGATGCTGTTGATCGCACTCTCGAGGCGGTTCTGCATCGCACCGATGGCGCCACGGTAGCCGGATACGGCTTCAACCGCGGTATCAATCGTGGCGATGGCTGCGTTCGCGTC
>DDYL01000182.1:1066-9448 GCA_002347925.1 Chloroflexi bacterium UBA2235
TGCCACCACTGTAGCCAAGGGCAGAGTCGCCGATTGTGAACGCGATCTCGTTCGAGGCAGTCGGCACATCAGTGTTTGCACCGACATGGAAGGTGAACCCTGCGAGGTTCAAGGGACTTGAGCCATCGCCGTTCAGCAACTGGATGCTGTTGAACTGGGTGGAACTTCCGATCCGGTCGACCTCTGAAAGGAGCGAGTTGACCTCGTTCTGGATGTGGGCACGGTCGGAATTGGTCAGAGTGTCGTTCGCCGACTGGACGGCCAGTTCACGCATCCGACCGAGGATGCTGTGCACCTCGTTGAGTGCGCCTTCGGCGGTCTGCAGGAGGCTGATCGCATCCTGGGCATTCCGCTGGGCCTGGTTGAGACCACGAACCTGGTTCTTGAGCTTCTCGCTGACAGCCAGACCGGCAGAGTCATCGGCTGCCTTGTTGATCCGCAGTCCGCTCGAGAGCTGCGAGATCGCGCTGAAGAAGGAGTTCTGGGCGCCAGAAACCCCACGCTGCGCCTGTGAGGACGCTTGGTTGTAGTTGATACGCAAAGCCATTGCCGGATCTCCCTATCGCTGCGGCCCTGTGACCTCCATGCCACAAGGAAACGTGCGCCTTTGGCGCGAAATCCCACCGGTTGGGCGAGGGGACTTCCGATTGTCCGGCCAGACGTTCGGTGTCCGTTCTCGGTGAGTGGTCCCGGTGCTTCCGGAGCCCCAGTGCGATTACGTTCACGTACATCATCGGCCGTGTAAACGCCCCGCATTCAGGGGTACGAGGGCGAATAATCCCCTGAGTTTCGTAGACTTGCCCTCCGACCCGTTGGCGAACGCCCGGGAGGTGCGGGGAGCAATGACATGTCGGCAGGCACGCGCGCGGACGAGCCGGGTTCAGGTGACGTTTCGCGCGGGCGAATGGCGTCGTGGGACACAACACCTCCGGGGCAGCGCATCACGCTTTGCATGATCGTGCGTGATGAGGAGGCAATCCTTGGCCAGTGCCTCTCCAGTGCGTCACGATGGGTCGATGAGATCGTGGTCGTTGATACGGGGAGCCGTGACGGGACCATTGCGATCGCTGAAAGCTACGGTGCCCGGGTCGGCCACTTTGCGTGGTGTGACGACTTTGCGATAGCGAGGAATGCATCGTTGTCCCTGGCAACTGGCGAGTGGGTCCTGTGCCTTGATGCTGATGAGACCCTGGAACCATCGCGCGCCCAATTCATCCGCGAACTCGTTGCCGAAGGGCGTGGTCCGGACAACCGTCCGCGGGCGTACACCATGGTCGTGCGTAGCGAGACGGCCCATGGTGTCACTGATGACCTGCAGATCCGGCTCTGGCAGCACGGAGCCGGTTTGGAATTTGCAGGACGCATCCATGAGTCGCTTGTGGCGCCGACGGGTTCGACGATTGGGGTGATGCCAACCAATTCCGTGTTGGTGACCCACACTGGCTACAAACCCGCAATCATGGAAGCGCGCGACAAGGTGCGCCGGAACGGCGCGATGCTCGACGCGGCAATTGCGGCCGACCCTGACGACGCGTACCTGTTCTATAAGCATGCCCAGCATCTGGTGACGGATGCTGACTACGCCGGTGCCGTGGGTTCGGCAGAGCGGGCGCTCGAATTGAGCGCATCCGGGCACGCCTCTCGTGGAGCACTCGGTGGGTCCAACCTCGCCGACACGTACCGCACGCTGATCGCGGCGCATCTTGCATTGAGCCATGTGTCGGCTGCGGTCGTCGCCGGAGAGCGGGGCACCGCCGCGTGTCCTGATCACCCTCCCCTCTGGACCCAGTTCGGGCTTGCACTCCTTGGGTCGGGTGCGCCGGACCGCGCACTCATTGCATTCCAGGAGGCGAGGTCGCGACGTGACATGCCAGTCATCGGGGCGATTGACCGTGGCAGTGCCGGGTGGCGTGCGCTATACGGAATGGGTGAGGCATACCTGGAACTCAAGCGCCCGGCCGACGCGCGGGCATCACTGGCGCAGGCGCTGATCGACGCACCGTCGCACCCATTGATCATCCGCGCACTGGCAATCGCCGAGGAACAGACGGGCCAGGTGCAGACCGCTTACGATCGACTGGATGCTGCCGTAAGGCGGATTCCGGGAGACGTGGCGTTGAGGCGGGCGCTTTCGGGACTGTTGCGTCGCGCCGGAGAGACGACCGGGGCGGTGAATGCATTGGCCCCGCTGCTCGATCTTGCGGATGTGCCACCGGAAGTCTATGACGACCTTGCGGATGCGCTTGAAGCCGCTGGGTCTGCCGAGGATGGGGCAAACGCCCGGTCGATTGCCCGGTTGCTTCGGGAGCCCCCAACCGACCCGGTTGACGAGGTGTCCCACGCATGACCGCGCCGCCTGGAGATGCGAACGGGCTGATCCGCGGACGCCTCCGTTCGTGGGTTGCCACGGCACCTGGTGAGCGCATTGCCTTGGTGATGATCGTGCGTGACGAGGCATCGAACCTGGAACGATGCCTTGCGAGTGCCGTGCCGTGGGTTGACGAGATGGTGGTCGTTGACACTGGTTCGGCCGATGCGACGGTGGAGATTGCCGAGTCGTTTGGCGCACGGGTTGGCCATTTTGCTTGGTGTGACGATTTTGCGGGGGCCCGCAACGCCGCCCTCGGTCTCGCGACCGCGGACTGGGTCCTGACCCTCGACGGCGATGAAGTTCTTGAAGCGGAGACGGCCTCGGGGCTCCGCCATGTCGTCCACGAATATGCAGCACATGACGGTGCGATTTGTCTTGCCCTGCCGGTCCGCAGTTATTGGCCGGCAAGGGAAGGGTCGGATGTCGCGGATGCGCCAACGGTCCATCGTGGTGCGAGGCTGTTCCGGCGCCTCATGGGTGTGTGTTGGGTTGGCGACGTCCATGAGACCGTGATGACGGACGCTTCATGGACGGGGCCGGACATGGAATACATCGACGCGGATGCGCCGGTGATCGATCACTTCGGCTATGCGGTGNNATCGCGAAACGCTGCAGCGGAAGTCGGCGCGGAACCAGTCGCTGCTTGAACATGCGTACCAGCGGAACCAGGCCGGGGGATACTACGCATTCAAGCTTGGGCAGCACGCAATCACCGATGGCCACCCGGTCGAGGCGCTGCGTTGGCTGCGCCTGTCCGTCGCCGAGGCACTGGCTGAACCCCGGCCGGCGCGGTTTGTCACCAGTTCCGTGGAGCACCTGGCGCGCCTGCTGATGGAGTTCGATGCATCGCCCAGTCCCTTGGCAGAGACCCTCCCGGACCATCCGGCATCGTCAGGCGCCCATCCACTCGTGGATGAGGCGGTCGGGACCCTACGGCGGGTGCTCGGCATCTACGGGCAAGCCACGTCTGTTTGGCACCGCCTTGCCGAGGCATTGACCCGGCTTGGCGACCGTCGCGAGGCGCTCCGTGCCTACCGGATGGTCCTTGACCAGGTACCAGACCAGGCGGATGCTTTGCTTGGATATGCATCGGCACTCTCTGACGACACACCGGCAGTGATGGGGATCCTTGATCGTTTCCTTGAAGTCCATGGGCCGCGGGACGCAGTCTGCGCGTGGCGAGGCGAGTTGCAGCGATCAAGCGGTGGCATCCAACAAGCGTACGACTTTCTTTACTCAACGGTCCGGGACCACCCGGAATTCGTGCAGACCCGAGTGACCCTGGCGAGTCTCCTGGTTGACGCTGGGGCAGCAAACGAGGCACTTGAGACGCTTGCGCCAGTGGTTGATGTACCGACCGCGCCAGTAATGATGTTCGAGATCCTGGCGCGTGCGTTCTCAAGTCTCGGACAGGTTGATGCGGCGATGCATGCCCGTATGCTGGCCTCGGCCCGCGAGCTCGAAGGTGGTGGTTCTGACGACACGTTGGTTCCACCGCCGGTTGTTGCCTCGCAGTGACCGGACTGGCTGCCTTGCAGGCGGTGATGTGAAGAGGCACCAGATGAGCGGACTGACCGTAGTGGTGATCGGGGCGACGGGTCAGTTTGGCCGTGCGATGATGCGTGCGGTCGAGGCAACGCCGGGCTGGCACGCAGTCGGCCTCGGTCATGCAGACGTCGACGTAACCGACGCGGCCAGTGTTGGCAATGCCTTGGCCGTCCCGCATGACGTGGTCGTGAATGCCACGGTCTGGCACGGCCCGGCACAGGAAGACCCCGTGATGGCGCTGCGGGTCAATGCGTTGGGGGCACGTGTCGTGGCCGATCACGCCTCCTCGCGGGGAACTACCTGTGTCACGATCAGCACCGACTACGTGTTCGATGGCGATGCCACCAGACCGTATCGCGAGGATGATCCGGTCAATCCGCGATCGGTGTACGGCATCTCCAAGGCGACCGGTGAAGCGCTGGTGCGGGCATCGACTCCGAAGCACCTTATCGTGAGGGTTGCAAGCCTGTTCGACATCGGAGGCAGCCGTGCCAAGGGAAACTCGACCTTCGTGAGCACCATGCTTGCCAATGCGCGGGCAGGCAAGCCGTTGCGGGTCGTCGCCGACCAGTTTCATTCGCCAACCTACGCGCCAGACGCAGCGTCGACCGTTGTTCGATTGCTGGAGGCGGGAGTGACCGGGACCGTCCACGTCACGAATCGCGGATGGTGCAGCTGGTACGGGTTTGCCGAGGCCATCTTCGCAGTGGCTGGCATCCGGGCAGATCTGACACCATCCAGGTTGGCCGATTTACCGTCCGGACCGCCTCGCCCCCGGTATTCGGTCCTGGCGCATGGTGCCCTGCGCGACGCGGACATCGTGTCTCCACGTCCGTGGCAGGAGGCCCTGCGCGACTACCTTGAACGGGAGAGCGCTGGCTCTTCCTGACGAAGTGTCTGGCCGGTCTCCGGTTCTTCGGTTTCCGGTACTGGATGTGCGAAACCTGCCATGGCTTCGAGGGTCATCCAGACGGCACTGATCCAGATGAGGTCGGCTATCGCCAGATGCACCAGCTGCATTGCCACCGGGGCAAGCAGGAGCACATTGAGCACCCCGACCCCAAGCTGGGCGAGGCAGAGAAGCGTCACGGCCGATGCCAGACGTGATGCCCGGCGCGACGCACTCGCCGTTGCCAGTGCCGGGCCACTGACTGCCAGGGCGATGGTCGTGGCAATCGCAAACGCCGGGTGCCACAGTCGGAGCCGGACGAAGGGGTGGGCGTCCGGGTCGTCTTTCTGGGCGAGGCCAATCGCCAGGGTTTCCGGTGGAAAGAGGGTGTCGCCGAGGGCCGTGATCGCTCCGCTGGAACCGGTCACGATGACGCAGAGCAAGGCGGCGCCGACCGCTGCAAGCCTGAGTGCGTGGCCAGGGGATCGGGGCATGGCGGGCACCCCGGTACCGCTCACCCAGACCGCGGTCATCGTGAACGCACCGAGGAGGAGGAGAGTGTTGACTAGATGAGCACCCACCCACCATCCCCGGGCAATGGACTGGTTCTCCGCCACGAGGCGCAAGAGCACCAGTCCGGCACCGAGGAGGGACTCCACGATCATCGTCGCAGCGCAGAGCGCGGCGCCGAGCCGGGCGCGGTGACCGCGTGGGAAAACCTTCCACACCGACCACACCAAGGCGGCCGTCACCAGAAGCGTGGCACCGCTTGAGAGACGATGGGAGAACTCGATCAGCGTGCCGATTGATGGGGACGGCGGGATGACTTCGCCATTGCAAAGGGGCCAGTGACTACCGCAACCGGCGCCTGAACCGGTGGCGCGAACGACGGCGCCCCACAGGATGACCACGACATTAATGGCAAGCGCCGTCCATGCGAGTCGTGTCACGCCGATGGCACCTGGCCTGATTGTTTCCGCCGGCGGGATGGTGTGGAGTAGGTTCACCATGAGGACACTCCTGGGACGGCAAGTCGATGGTGATGGTGGCGGGGTCGCTACTCCGAGCGTACCGGATGAACGGGTGTTGTCTGTTGACCCCAGCAATGTAGCAAGATTGACATGTTTGACAACTGCAAGTGATACGACGGGCCTATCTGATGGTGAGACGTCCCGAGTGGCTTGCTAGGTGACGGAAATCGGTATCCTTGTCGCGAGTGTCACGTACGTGGTTTGGCGTCTGACAGCCTGTTAGCGACTGTCAGACAATTCGAACCGACCGATCCGAGTTGAGTTTTGCGGTTGCGCGTAACTGGCATTGATGCCGGAGGGGCGGGCTATTGGTGAGCGGGGCGATGATCGTATCGGTTCCGAACGGGACCGACACGCCTCCAGACGGTGGTCCGGCGTCAGAACCCGTGAGCCCGCCGTTGGTCTTTCTTGTCGGTGACGACCTGGATGAGATTGCTGACGTCGCCGCCGACCTTGAGTCGTGGGGTCATGATCCGATCGTGCAGTTCGACGTATCGGCGATCGGAAATTCGATCACCCGGGTGCGTCCGGACGTTGTCGTGGTCATCGGTACCGATGTTCCGCGCGAGATC
Organism: Chloroflexi bacterium UBA2235; assembly: GCA_002347925.1. GTDB lineage: Bacteria > Chloroflexota > UBA11872 > UBA12225 > UBA12225 > UBA12225. Next base: position 7,478 of record DDYL01000182.1, read on the forward strand.
GTCGCAATCGCCGCTTCGATTGGCACGATTGTGCTGGCGTACCGGCCGTCCGACGGTGGGTCCGGATTGCGGTCTCTTGACGGCGTCGTCCATGTGGGTGGTTCGGAGGCATTGCGTCGGGCAATCGAGACAGATCGCAATGTGGCGGGACTGGGCGATGACGGCGGGACCGGCGGTCACGCGCTTGACGACCATGAACTGCTCGCCACGAACTTGGTGCCGGGGGGTGCGTCCGGTGCCGATGGTCAAGGCGGTGTAAAAGCCGGGTCAGACGGATTGCGAGTACGTTCGGCCTCCGATGCGTTGGGAGTCTCGAGGGATCGTGGGATTGATCCGGACGAGGCTGACGATCCCCAAGGTGATCTGGAGACAGAGACCGGGACGCGAAGGTCGGGTGCTGGGTCCTCCACGGGTGGGGCGAGGTGGGTCCGGCTTCTCATTGCGATCGGCGCACTGGTCATGATCGCGTCGCTCATCTTTGCTCCACCGTCGGAGCCACCAGATGGCGATGCGGAGGACTCGGCGAACGTTGCAATAGAGGAAGAGGCGCCGTCGGACCCCGCTGAGGCTGTGATGGTGGAAATCCCGACGACGGCGCCGGAAGCGCCGCGGGTGGCGACCCCACCGGGGGTGGTGGCTGGAGCGGGGCCGGTGGTTGCCGGGAGCGGGATTTCTGGGGTTGTGGTCGGCGTTACAGGCATCCCCGTGCCGGGAGCGAAGGTGAGGGCAGCCGGTCCTTCGGGGGTGATTGAAATGGAGGCTGATGAGATCGGTCGGTGGCGGATGGCGGATGTTCTGCCTGGCCGGTATGCAATCGAGGCGAGAACCGCTGACCTGTCCGGGGCTGCGGTGGAGGTTCTGGTTGGGGAACGGATGGTGATCAATGCGGTCCGGGTGGTTGTAGGGCCTCGCTGACCATGACAATGTGACATAAGATAGGTGCCACGCCGGCGAGGCGGATCAGTCAAGGCACCTGAACTGAGAAGTCCACACCACAGCCACGGCACGCGCCTGGGTGCCGTGGTGACGGAAGAGCACCTGGCCGGGGAAGAGACGACCGGCGGGAAGAGGCGAAGACGATGACGCAAGGCGAACGTGACGAGACCAAGGGTGGCGGTTCCACCCCCGAGGCATCTGCCGAGGAACTGCGGATCACGCACGACTGGGCTAGGCGCCGGTTGGAGCTGTACGACCGCATGGAGCGGGCAATCCGGGATGAGATCTCGTATGCCTTGCGGAGCGCGGCCGACATTCGCAGTGATGTCGAGAAGGATGCCGACGCGTACATGCGTCGCCTGCAAGCCGACCGTCTCCGTCTTCTTGAGGAGATCAGCGAGCTTCGCCGGACCCGTAACGAGCTCGAGGAAGCGTTCAATCGCCGGCGGACCGAGCAGGAGACCGAGCTTTCGGTTCGCCTCCGCATCCAGGAAGAGGAGCTGAGCCGCAAGGCTGCGGCCCTGGATGCGGAGCACACAATCCGGCGCGAGCAGATGGACGAGGAGCTCGCCAACCGACGTGCGATCGAGATCGCGGACATAGACAAGTTCCGGTCCGAGGCTGCCAACGCGGTTGAGTTGATGATCTCGCGTGCGCAGACCCGCAAGAACGAACTGGAAGAGGAAGCGCGCGCCCTCGAGGAGCGTGTCGGGCACATCCAGGGGATGATCGACAATTTCCTGAACAGCCAGATCCAGTCGCTGCGCGGCAGCCTGAGTGGGATCCTGCCACCGAAGCAATCGGGCGGAGCCTCGACAGAGGCGACCCTGAGCAGCTTGGTGAGTGGTATCCAGGGGACGCGCTCGGCTCCGGCCCGAGCGTCCACGAGCATCTCCGCGGACGTTGCGGCGGCTGAACGCGCGGTTGCCGAGGCGCGGGCTATCGCTGAACGCGCTGCTGCTGATCGTGCGGCCGCCGATGCCCAGGCACAGGCGGAACGTGCGGCCGCGCGAGCGGCTGCGGAAGAGGCGGCCC
>DDYL01000158.1:0-3474 GCA_002347925.1 Chloroflexi bacterium UBA2235
CATTGCCATTTCAACCGCCGTCTCCAGCTTCAAGATGCGTGAAACCGATGCGCCGTCTGTCGGCACCCACCGGCATCCCGAACCCACACGGAATGGGATCGTCATTCCCCTCACAGCGCTGATGCTCGTGGGAGTGCTTTGTCTCTGCAGTCTTGAGTGGTACTTGCACCGCGACGACCGGAACCCGTTCCTTGCAAGTAGCCGTCCCGAGGCCAACGAGGACACTTGGCTGACCGCGGACGGATACGCCATGATCCTTGATGGCCACATTGCGCAGAACGACGGGACCTTCCTGCTCCCGATGCTGCGGATGTTTACAGGTGACGCCGCACCCGAACCCAGTGAGATGGATCGCCGCGCGGGACACCTGTACCTCGTGGCACTCCTCGAACGGCCTTTTGGAACCTATTGGGCGTTCGCGGTTGCCAACCTCTTGGCCTGGGGCACGGCATCCCTCTCTCTATTTTGGTTGGGATCGCGCTTCTGGCCAGGGACAAGCGTCGGACTGGTAGGCTCGGCACTTGTCGCAACAAGCCAGGGGTTCATCTTCATGGGGACCGCACCCCAGGGACACGCCGTCGCGTACGGTGCGTTCGCACTTCTGCTCGTCGTCCACGCAAAGCTGTTCGACGGGCCTCAACGTGGCTCACTCCAGAGTGCCATTCGCCTCGGCTGGGCGACCGGTGCGGGAGGGCTGATCTACTTCGTTCACATCCCCTTCCTGCTATTCGTCTGGCTGGCAACACCAATACGGACACACTGGCGGGGAATGGCAGCGGCCACGCTGGTCACCATCGTGCCTCTGACCGGTTGGGAGCTGGTAGGCACCTCGCTGGGCCTCTCCTTCACCGGGGGCAACAATGACCTCTCACGTGAGGCACTGGTCAACTGGATGTCGCTGCTGCGGGGTGGCCTGCAAGATATCGCATCGTGGGGCCATTTTTCGTCGCCTAGAGGAGTGCTCATCGGCGCGTTCTGGTACCCGTGGTGGATCCTGGCGGCGATCGGATGGTGGAAATCGCCACGGATCGCTCGAAACTGGGCCATGGTCGTCCTGATCGCCGCATTCGCGCCGGCCCTGCTCTTCACCACGCGCTTCCAGCTTCCCCGCGTGGCCTTCTTCGCGTATCCCGGAATGCTTCTCCTCGTCGCCGTAGGCATCGACGAAGTCGCGAAACTAGGTTCCCGAATGATTTCCACCTTCGGTTTTGGAAATGGTGCCGCAAGACGTACGGTGTACCTCGCGGTCGTCTTGACCCTTCTGATTGCCCTTGCGACGGTCACCAACCGCGACCTGATCACCGGGTCACTTCGGTTCGCCGTGAACTTCCACTACGCGCTGGGAACCGAATGGTGATCGATCCTCGCATCGACAGCACGGGCTGGAACCCACGGCTAGTCACAGTGGCCCGAGGCATCACCGTAGCCGCAATCGCCGTTCAATTGGTTGCACCGACATTCGAGGCGATTGTCTCGCGATTGACCTTCGCCATCATCTTCGGGATTGGCGCACTTGTCATTGCCGGCCGGTCCGCCCCGGTTGTGCAATTGGCCGGCGCATCGACCTACTTGGCTGCAAGCATCGCCATGAACGTGATCGCCCGTCCGGTCGCCGACCCGCCATCCACGCTTTGGGGTCAGATCATCGACGACAGCCGACAGGAAGTGGCGCATCGCATCATCCCGCCGTACGGGACCCGCCAGTGGCACCAAGGTTGGGTGTCGGACGGACAACCGTTCATCTACGTCTGCGCCCGTGGTCGACTGGAACCACCCGAGACACTTGTCCTGACGGTCAACGGCTCGGCAATCGGTGCGCTCAACCCCTCGCAGATGTTCGGGCCACGACCACAGCCCGAAAGTGTCGGCTTCTACCGAATACCCGTATCGCGTGACCTGTTCAGCGGCTCGCCGGCCCTGGACATCCAAGTCAGACCCGATAACCGGGCGACAAAGCCTCTCGAGATCTGCGGCACCATCACGGCCCGGCCCACTGCGGGACTGGAAAGTAGCCAGTTCTTCGACGGCGCGTCTTGGACCTCGCCNNTGGGCAACCCGGAAGGGGCGTTTCCAGATCGAACTACGTCTCGAGGGCCCCGGCGGCCATGTGTTTGGAGCGTGGTACTGAGGGCAGTGTGGGTGATTCAAACGCGATAGCCCCCAAAAATGGAACTGACAGGTCGCAGACATCAGGACACGTCGCGACCCGTTCAGGGTAATGACTGCACCGCGCACGCACCTGACAACTCTTCAAGATCGAATCCGGATGAACTTCCAGAACCGGCAGCCCCTCGGGCCTAGACGAGACCTCGCTGCCGGGGCCTGCGCGTTTGCCATCGCGGGTTTCGCGATCAATGCAGTCAGACCCGACGACTCTGTGAGCACGCTGGCGCTACTTCTTGACCTTGCTGTGTCACTTTGGGCAACGATGTGGGTCTCCGTCTACGCGATGCTGTCCATTGGATCCGTCATTCCAGGCGTACGTCGCATGTTCGCTCCCGACCCAGAACTCGTGGAACCGGATCCACCAGTCGGATCCTCCGGCTTTCGCGCTGGTAAGCGCGATTGGGGTTTCGCAATCCTTCTCGCGCTGATCTGCATCGCGGAATGGGGTACCCACGGGGGCGAGCGAAATGGCTTCCTGGCTAGCAGCCGGCCCGAGGCAGGCATGGAAGACTGGACCGCCGCTGATGGGTACGCGACCGTTCTTGACGGACACCCTGCCCAAGGTGACGGTCTGTTCCTATTGAACCTCGTCGGACTGTTCACCGCCGAACGACCATCAATATCGGGAGAGTTCGACCGGCGCGCTGGTCACGTGTGGCTGGCTTCCCTGCTGCAACGCCCGCTCGGCTCATACTGGGCGTTTGCCGTTGTGAACCTGGCCGGATGGTACGCAAGCGCGATCGGTGTCTGGTGGCTCGGGCGTCACAGGTGGCCCCAGACGTGGACCGGCGAAATTGCTTCAGTCATGGTGGCTACCGGTCAGGGGTTCATCTTCATGAGCACAGCCCCGCAAGCCCACCCAGCTGCGTTCGGCGCCTTCGTAACAGGGCTGGTGCTTTTTGACCGCCTGAGCCTGTGGTCGCTCGTCCAGGCAAGGCGCGAACGCTGGGTAGCCATCCTCGGGTCGGCTTGGATGACAGGTATCGCGGGACTCCTGTACTTCGGACACATTCCCCTACTCCTGACCACCTGGATCTTTGGAGGTCCAAGGATGCGAGTACGATCCCTGGTCGCGGTATCGGCTGCTGCATTCGCAATCGTGACCGCGTGGCAGGTTATTGGCGAGACCCTGCTTGGCCTGCGATTCAGTGGTGGGAACAATGACCTGGCGGGTGGCGCGATCCGGATCTGGCTGCGGATCATCTCGGAAGGTGGATGGGCGCTGCGCTGGCAGTTCCATGCCGGGTCAATCAGGGGCCTCCTCGTCGGCGCGTTCTATTACCCTTGGTGGATCCTCGCGATCATCGG
>DDYL01000158.1:3521-4023 GCA_002347925.1 Chloroflexi bacterium UBA2235
CTCCTTGCGGGTGCCGCCGTCTACATGATCAGCCAGATGATCGCGACGCGCGTCACTTCACGAGACAATCACTGGAGGACGGCCGCCGGTTTGGTTGCCTGTGCAGCCGTCATCGCGTGCCTCGCGGGACTCACCAACCTCGACCTCACCGGCGACCAGACCTTCAACGTCTGGTTCCACGAGGCGCAGGAGAACAGTTGGTGATTCCCCTTCACATCGGTCGCATGTCAGCTGGCATCGCAGCGTTGACTTTGGTGGTCGCAATCATTGGCGCGCCTTGGGAGACCGCCGTTGCACGTGGGTTCTTCGTTGTCAGTATCGGCTTCGGCCTTATCGCCGGTTCAGGACTGATTGGCGCGCGCACCCAGTTCGCGACTGCATTCGTCATCTTTACCCTCGCCGTTGCCCAGCGCTTACCCGGCCAGCCGGTGTCGAACCCACCATCACCGAACTGGACACGGACAATCACAGACACAAGGCAGGTCGCCGAACACCGGTTCTC
>DDYL01000158.1:4101-8058 GCA_002347925.1 Chloroflexi bacterium UBA2235
TCGACCAACTGGATGCGATGACTGTCAAGATCACAACCACCAACGGAACATTTGCCCGGGTTGTCGGCGCGGAAGACGCCTATGGTGCACATCCGCGTCCTGACCGCGGAGGCTTTTATCGGATACCGATCCAACGAGACCTGTTCGACCGCGTTGATGGTGCAACCGTCACGGTCTCCGCAAGCCAGACACGCACCCCGCCATTTCGGCTATGCGGGACCCACAGCATCCGTCCCGGCGTCGATCCAAATGCAAGTGGGTTCTTCGATGGGACGGAGTGGATAGCGCCACCTGGACCAACCAGCCACACCAGATGGCTCATCGAATTAAGGCTTGCCGATAAGGATGGACGCACCATTCTCGCTTGGTACTGAGAGGCCAGGCGTTCGCACCGAGATGAGGTGAACCCGACCCGGTGCGCTACACCGCCCCTTCGCGCATCAGGACCGTGCGGTACGAGGCACGTTCCACCTTGATCGTCCCACCGTGCGCCGCGTCGCGCTTGGACTCCCCAACTTTCAACTGGCCGAGTGGACCCTGTGATCGCGACTTCCAGACCTCGTTGCCGTCGACCCGGAGACGGATCTCCCTAGGGTTTCGGATGATTTCCCAGTCGTGCATCTTGCCATCAAGAGTCACCTGTGTCTGGATCTCATACCCCTTGGCCTGCTTCATCTCATCCGGATACGTAATGTGCATCCCGTAAGGCACAGCCTGGATCAAGAGTTGCTTGATCTCGGTAACGACGAAATAGCCACCAGTTCGGTCGATCTGCGCGCGCCACGAAAGGGTCTCTTCCCGTTCCAAGGTGGCCAAACCGAGCGGCAGCCACCAGGACTCCCTGACGTCCGGTTCCTTGGGCAAGCGTGCAAGGATGTACGAACTGCCACTCGGTCCCGCTGTCAGTACCGCCGTCGAACCGTCAACCTTCGCGGTCCCACCATTTGCGGTCTCGACCTCCCATTGACCATCGAGCGGAATCGCGGAGGCGAAAGTTGCATTGAAGGCAACTACCGGGCCGCCTCGCACGATCGGGTTCGCCAATCGCACGTAATGGACGGCATCGCCGGCAAGCATCACCGCGACCGCGCAGTAGACCGGCCACCGCTTCTGCGCGCCTACTTGCAGAAGGACCAGAAACCAGACCATCATCGCCGACGCGCCACCAAAGATGGCCGTCTTGACATACCGTGATCTGGCACCGTCCGCGATTTCATTCCACGTGAGAACCCGCAGACCGACTAGGATCACGGTCGCGACCAAGACGATTGCAAACGAACGCAGCACCACAGGGTGGATGATTAGGTCGACGATCTCCCGGAACGTTGGTAGTCGATCCTCATCCTCTGACGCGACCGAAGCCTCGACCATGGGTTGATCCGGGGCCTTGGACATGGTAGTGGACCCGTCATCCTTGGATCCCGGAGCAGGCGCAGATACGGTTGTCGACATTTCAGCCTCCCGAACCGCTTCGCGCGATTCGAACATTCCGCTTATTGAACCACGATATCCCAATAATCGGTAGTCCACATACCGCCCACGCGACCGCAAGGGCGGCAAACGGAAGGGCCTGATGCGCATACCGGCCCGGAAAGACCCATGGATTTGGCACGCCGGCCATGAACGCGTAGAACGGAAGAAGCGTCATCGCAATTCCCCACGGAATGATCCATCTTCCCGAAACCACTGAAAAGCCAAGTCCAACCCAGAACAGCACAAGCAACACCGGTTGATCCGCAAAAAGGATTTCCCGGAAGATTCTCTCAAAACCGGCAATTGAGTACTGAAGAAACTGCGTCGGCGTGTGGTAGCCAAAGAAGTACGTTATCGGTGAGATCAGCGGGCCTGCTGCCCAATTCGCAGCATATTCGGCCGCCGACGGAAAGCCCGGCGTTCCCATGCGTTCAGGGAACTCAAGATTGCGGTTTACTGACGCCCCATACGTTCCCGGCCAGAATGGGTCACCTTGCGTGGCCCAGTATCCAACGTACATCGGTGCCGCCAAGCCCAAGGCAAGCGCGGCTATCGGAACCCAGGTCCGCCAACCCCAACGAAACATCGCCGTGAAGGTCCCACCGACCATCGCAACAAGGACCACCATGTCCGCGCGGACGAGGATGACCCCCGCGCCGGCCAATCCCGCCAGGACAATTCGCCACCACTCGAGACGTCGCCCCGAGAGTGGCCACCGGTCCCCGATGGGCACCCGAAACCACTCCCGCAAGTCACTGGCAAGTGGTCGCCATACGTGCCCCGACGACGTCACAAGGATAAGCCCCAGAATGAAGCAGGTGACCAGTTCCTCGCGCAACCCATGAATGGCATTCGACACATGTGGCACATTGACCGCCACGAGAAGGCCGCCAACGACACCCACGAATGGGTTGATCCGGTAAGCACCTAGCAACACTGTCAGGAAAGCCACCGCGCTACTGCACAGGATGGATACCAATCGCGCGTGAAACGTCGAAAAGCCAAATGCTGATGCAAACCAATGAATGACCGCGGGCCAAAGCGGCTCACGACCGTTGTGACCGCCCGCATAGAAGACGGCCGCGAAACTCGCCTGACGGTCATATCCTGCTTCGCCAAGTTCCTTGAGGATCGATACCGTCCGGATCAGGGGTGAGAAGTTGATTTGCTTCTCGGCAAACTCCCGCGCAATCGCCAGGTACCCCTGCGCGTCCGGAAGAAGAAAGTCGTACCGTACGCGGATCAGCGTCTCCCACCGCATCCCAAGTGCGATCACGAACACGGACAGTGCCCCAAACAAGACCAGGGACGGTACGGTCGTCACGTCTTCCCTGGGCCCGCTGATCCGGATCATTACCGCCAATATGCACATGATCAGCGAAATGGCGGGAAACAGGCGAAGCACAAGCTGAACCGTCGTGGTGAGATCGAGCTCGAGTGTGGATGTCGGGCGCACCAATCCCGGAAACGCCCCGGCAATCACCTTGCCGAGGCCCCAGCCCGTGTCGCACAGATACACGATGACAAGGATCAATCCGGACGCAACCAGAGCCCCCCACCAGGAGGATGCCGGACGTGGAAGCCTGCGACGCAACCCGACATAGGACGCCAAGGCCAACAATCCACCCCACAGGACAGCCGGGAACATCGGACTGGGAGCAGTCAACGGATCAACAACCACGCTGACAACCATCGACGGCAACACCAGCATCGGCTCGGAAGCCGTGTTCGTCGCGCGAAACCTCAGCAAGTAATTGGAGGCGTTTCCGACCGACGGCGTCAAGTCAACCGGTTCGCTGCCAACCACATCACCGATCGACCGATCGGTAAATACTGGCCAGTACGTTTGTCCGCGGTCGGTTGATACCTCGAGAGCGTTGGTAAAGACCGTCTCCGGAACTGAACCGACAACCTCACCCTTCTGGAGAAATCGTCGGTTGTAGAAGTTTGCCTTGAGAAGCGCGATTGACCGTGGCGGACGGTCCAGCGTGAATGTGATGGCGCCAGACGTACCCGGCTTGAGCATCAATCCCCGCTCACCAAGGTCATACCCCTCCAGACTGACGATGCGAGCATCACTAATGGAGTAGTTGAAGAAAGAACTGTAAAGATTGTATTTCTGCGCATCCGGTGGGTCGTCACGAAACCACCCCTGCATGGCATCCGGGTAGAAGGCCCCTGCCACCGTCGCGCCGGCAACCATCGCAAGGAGCGCGGGAATCCGAAGGATGAGCGCGCGTTCGCCAACGCGGGACCGGCGTGCCCATGCATCGCTGACCTCACTGACGACACCGAGGTTCCGGCGATCTGCCTCCATGACCGCAATCGCCACGATTGCGACCAGGGCGGCGAGAGGTGTGTCGGGATGAAGGACAAGTTGGAGTACCCACAGGACCACCGGACGCACTATCTGGGTTGCCGTGACCGTTCCGACATTCAAGACGACTGCGAGGATGCTAGCCGCGAGCGCAAGCGCCACAGCAA
>DDYL01000158.1:8125-16871 GCA_002347925.1 Chloroflexi bacterium UBA2235
CAGTATTGACAAACACCACCCACGCGCAGGCAACCAAGGGCAGGGGCAGAACGAGCGAGCGCCAGATGCCACCTACGCGGCCCAAGGCATCAACCAAAGCCATGGGCCATTGCGGTCGCACGACCGTGGCAACAACTGCAACCGCGATGGCCGCTAGCCACCAAGCTGCCTCCGCTCCGGAGACAGTCCGGCGGAGGCGGACCTGGCTCATCGTCACGGTCACGTCATGGGTCTCATCGGTCAGTTCAGGTCGCATTCATCTCCACGAACGCGGCGTTCGGCACTCTAGCGGGGCGACTGTAGAACAGATGAGGCAACAGGGTGCCCGCTCCGCCCGAATACTGGCCGTCCCTACGCAACGGAAAACGTCCGACACCCGCCCCACGGATGCGCGGACCCACGGATCCTCCACTTGGCGATACGGGTCACCACGACGCGCGGTAGACCTCAAGGACGCCCGACGCCGTGGGGACCCTTGGGTTATTCGTGATCAATCGCGACGCAGACAACGCGCCCTGCACAAACCCTTCAAGGGCCTCATCTGGGACGCCGACGTCCCGCAGTCCCGATGGCATGCCCACATCGCGCGATAGGCGGCGGACCGCCTCAACCGACCGATCCGCGGCCTCGCGAAGGCTGAGTCCCGCAACAGGCTCCCCAAGCGCCTCGGCAAGGCGGGCGAACTTCGCGACGTCGCCGGGGATGTTGTAGGCCATCACTGCCGGAAGCAAGAGTGCGTTCGCCATGCCATGAGGCACCTTGTACGCACTGCCAAGGGGGTACGCCATCGCATGGCACAGGCCGGTGCCAGCCGCCACAATCGTGATGCCGCCATACATGCTAGCCAGCAACTGGCCAGTCCTTGCCACCCTGTCCGAACCGCGGGACACCGAACCGCGCAGATGCATCCCGACCAACCGGACAGCCTCGAGCGCATACATGTCCGAAATCGGGTTTGCCTTGACCGCAACGTATGCCTCAAGCGCGTGGGTCAAGGCATCCAGGCCAGCAGCTGCCGTGACATGTGCCGGGCACGAGATCGTCAGGTCTGGGTCGACAATCGCAGCCGCAGCCATCAGGCGGGACGAAACGATCCCTGCCTTCAATTGCCGGTCGGTGTCATCAAAGATCGCCGACGGCGTCATCTCGCTGCCCGTGCCTGCGGTCGTCGGGACCAAAACGTACGGCACACCACGTGCTGGAAGGAGCTCGACACCGAAGTACTTCGACACCGGGCCGTCATTTGCAGTGCGGATCGAAACACCCTTCGCGGTATCGAGGGCACTGCCCCCGCCCACACCAATGACGGCGTCATACGACCCGCCATCGGGTGCGCCGGCCTTCCACGCATCAAACGCCACCTCGACAGACGCCACCGAAGGTTCGGGTGGAACCCGGTCATAGATGCCGGTGATGACCCCGGATGCCTCGATGAGGTCGCGGACCCTCCCCGCTACACCCGACGCACTCACACCGGGATCGGTCACCAGAAGCACCCGACGTGCCCCCAACCGGCCGATCTCTATCGGCACTTGCACTACGGCCCCTGGACCGAACGTCACCGGCGCCAGACGCAGCGAGACTGGAAGGTCAAATGGACGGTCAATAAGTGGCAGCAACAGTCGTGTCTCCTCGGAGCGGCGTCACATGTTGGCACGAGGATAAGGGGTGGGTCACCACCACCGTGCAATGCGGTTCCCCAAAGTTTCGGTCATCCAAAACCGGGGCCGAGCGAGCGCCCAGTCCCGCTTCCCGCGTCCGGTGGGGGCGTCGGCGGGCAGGGGGATCCGGCGTGGGTGCCGGAAGCTACGCAACGGGAAGCCAGACGGTGAATACCGCCCCGGATCCCGGACGGTTCGCGACTGCCACGGTTCCGTTGTGTGCCTCAACAAGCGTACGTACGATCGCTAGGCCAAGCCCGCTTCCCCCTGGTGACCGCGCCTGGTCAACCCGGTAGAAGCGATCAAAGATATGCGGCAGCGCTTCCGAGGGAATCCCCGGCCCGGTATCAGACACGGACATTGCCACCCCAAGCGCACCCTGCGCATCTGCACGCACCATCAGGTGGGCCCCCAACATGATCGTGCCTCCGGACGGCGTGAACCGCAATGCGTTCTCGATGAGATTTCCCAGAACCTGGGCAAACCTCACGGGATCAATCCGGACATTTGGCAACCCTGGGGTGATCGAAGGTTCAAGCGCAACCGCACAATCGGCCGCGCGGGTGGCGAACCGGTCACAGGCATCCTCAATGACCGACGAGGCAGGAACCACCACCAGGTCCAGGCGCATCTGCCCTGCATCCGCCAATGACAACGCCCGGAGATCATTGACCATGCGTGCAAGGCGTCCGGCCTCGTCCCGCACTGACCTCAGGTGAACGTGGTCGTTCGGATCATAGATCCCATCGAGCATCGCCTCGACCGTGCCGCTGATCACTGTAAGCGGCGTTCGCAGATCGTGTGCAATGTCAGCAACCAGACGACGCCTCGCCTCTTCCTGCCTGTCGAGGCTTTCGGCCAACTGGTTGAACGATCCGGCAAGTTCGGCAAGCTCAGCAAACCCTGATGGCTTGACGCGTGCCCCAAGTTCCCCAGCAGCAATCCGTTGCGCCCCCGCCCGCAGCGCCGACACCCCAGTCGTCAGGGGATGCATGAAGATCGCTCCGACCAACAGCGCGGCAAACGCACCCAATCCGGCGCCGCCAAGCAGTGCGCGGTTCATATTGGTCTGCGGATCGATCGGCATGGCCCCAGTCATGGCGACCGGCGCACTGTCCAACTGGATCAATTGGTCAGGTGTCAAGGCAGGCATCGTGCCAAACAGCGAACCAACAACCTCCCCCTGATACCGTAGGGAAAGGAGCCGGCGGACCGGCGGAGGTTCGCGCCCCGGCGGGGCGTCTGTCGCATCCGCCACAATCCGGCCACTCAGGTCGCGAACCTGAAGTCGTCGTGAGCGACCCATCGGGCCGGGCATCGCAGACGTCAGGTCCACGAGAACAGGTTCAACCCGTTCCCAAGATGGCCCGACCCCGTAGGTCATCTGGACCATCGCGGTGACCTGGCGCAGGTAGGAAACCTCGCGGGTCTCGTCCAATGCCAACTGCGTCTCGCGCCCCCCCAGGCTTGCCAACATTCCAACGGAACTGATTGATACGACGGTCACCGCCGCGAACCCAATGGCGAGCCACAGGGCAAAACCGAGGGATCGCGCCGGCTTCTCCAGACGCGATGAGCCACTCATTGTGACCTCCACGACAGCAGCATCGTCCCGACTGCATTGACTGCCATGGCCAACGTTGATCGCACAAGCGGACCCTACGTACGTCCGGACGCGAGAATGTCACGCGTTGGCGTCTTGTACCCGAACCCAACGACCGTCAGGATCAGGCGGGGCTGTTTCGGATCAATCTCGATCTTTGCGCGAAGGTTCCGAACGTGGCTGTCCACGACACGGTCACTTGCGCCGCCGTCGGAAGCACCGACAATGCTCACCAGTTGCGACCGTGAGAAGATCCGACCCGGTTGCGCCGCGAGAGTCTGCAGAAGTTCGAATTCCGCGCGGGTCAACGGAATGGTCTCACCGGCGCGGGTAACTTCACGCCGACCCGTGTCAATGACGAGTTCGCCAAGCGTCAGGGTGTCCTCCCTGGCCGACCGCTGGTTCGCCGTCCGCCGCAAGTGGGCACGGACCCGCGCAACTACCTCGCGCGGTTCGAACGGCTTGGTCACGTAGTCATCTGCGCCTAACTCAAGCCCAAGCACGGTGTCAGTGACATCGTCTCGTGCCGTCAGCATGATGATTGGCACTTCGCTATCGCGCCGGATCTCCCGGCACACGTCCCAACCAGACATTCCCGGAAGCATGAGATCCAAGAGGACGAGGGCCGGCTTCTCTCGCCGAAAGGCCTGCACCGCGCCCGGGCCATCACTGGCCGTCACGACACGGAACCCGTCCTTGGCGAGGTAGGCGCGGACAATATCGACAATCTTCGCCTCGTCATCCACCACCAGGATCGTCGCGCCGATCATTCCATCGCTCCTCTGACAAGTCGCATGCCGATCATGGTCGACGTTCCGGACGCTTAGCAGATTGCGTCCCAACCTCGCCGGTGTAACAGCCCAAAAAATAGGGGAATGTACGTACCGCGTAATACCGGTACTCCCCATCGGGTCCCGTCATGCCGTTGCATCGGTCAAGATCGCCCAACCCATCAACGTATCCGTACCGCGACCAGACCATCCGGTCGGTCGACACCTGCTGGTAACTGCTTCGAACAGAGACAATGGTGGCGCAATCATCATCTGCACAAAAAAACGGCGACATGATTGGAAACCCATCCAGTGCATAGCCTACGACCGTGTCAGGGGTCGCCATCAGGTCGGCTGGGAGGCAGGCCGGGGTAGCGTGAACGTGGTATTCGCCTGACGGCCCGGTGTGGCCTCCGCAGTTGTCAAGGATTCCATCCGCAAGCGGGTCAGCAGTCCCCTGGGCGGGCGCTTCGAACGGCCCGTAAATCGGAAGGCCGTCGACCGCAACGCCGATCGCACCAAGGTTGAGCGCCCCTGGCGTCCGGGCAATGACAGGCGTGAGGGGAATGCGGAACGTGAAGTCCTGCACCCGCAAGGGATTTGGTGTCTTGGCGACGAACGGAAATGTCGGGATCCCGTTGGTCCTGACAACAACCTGGGTGTCAGAACACGCGACCGTCATGGCAGGCGCAGGTAGACCGGAATTGGCGGGGTGTGCGCGCAGGTCCATCACGAACCGCCCTACCGGACACGCACTTGCCACCGCACCAACCGATGCCTTGCCCGCTGATGCCACTCCCACCAATGAGCCCTCTTCACGAGATGAGGCAAGCACCGAAAACGACAAGACGACGGTCGCAATCAATCCGGCAACAATGCCTATCCCACCTCGCCCGATCAGCATCCGCCTCATCACGACATTCGCTCCTGAGTGTCCAGTATTCAAACCGGATTCCCGCCCGACGCTAACGCAAGGTTAAGAGCCTGTGGAGATGGCCGCGCGGGTTCCAGGGCATTGCCCGGCGCCGAATAGGCAGGACGTGGANNCCAACCGGCGTCCGGGCACGGCATCGGAAGGAAGGCACCCGGCGATGAAGATCACGCGTCTCGAGACGTTCCTTGTCAAACCACGTTGGCTGTTCCTGCGTATCCACACCGACGAAGGCGTGACGGGCCTCGGTGAACCAATCCTCGAGGGCCGCGCCCTCACCTGCCAGACCGCGGTCAAGGAGATGGAACCCTGGTTAATTGGGCAGGATCCAACCAAGATCGTCCACCACTGGCAGAGCATCTACAAGCACAGCTTCTACCGTGGCGGCGAGATCCTCACCAGCGCCCTGTCCGGTGTCGAGCAGGCACTCTGGGACATCACTGGCAAGTGGTTGGGCGTCCCGGTCTATCGTCTCCTGGGCGGCCCGACGCGTGACCGTATCCGCATGTATGGCACCGCCGGGGGCAACACGCCGGAAGCCGCCGCCGAAAGCATCAAGCAGGCCGTGGCCATGGGCTTCAACTGCATCAAGACCGGCGTTGGACTGCGAGGCAACGGTCGGGTGATCGAGACCGCCGAACACACCGAGAATGTCGTGGCGATCTTTGCAGCCATGCGCGAAGCGGTTGGCAACTCCGTTGATATCGCCATCGACTTCCACGGTGCCGTCGCACCCCAGACCGCCAAGCGCCTGGTCAAGGCGCTCGAGCCCTACCACCCGTTCTTCATCGAGGAACCCGTGCAGGCACAGAATGTCGATGTCCTCGCCGACATCACCCGTTCCACATCCATCCCCATCGCCACTGGCGAGCGTCTCTTCACAAAATGGGGTTTTCGTGAGGTGCTCGAGAAACGAGCCGCCTCAATCCTGCAACCAGACCTATCGCACGCCGGGGGCATCATGGAGACCCGCATCATCGCGGGCATGGCCGAGGCCTACTACGCAGCCATCGCCCCACACTGCCCACTCGGTCCGATTGCCCTCGCAGCCTGCATCCACCTTGATGCATCCATTCCGAACTTCCTTGCCCAGGAAGGCGGACGTATCACGGGAGAGGGGTACATCAAGACCCCGTACAAGCAGGTGAACGGCTACCTTCCCCTGCCTACGGCACCAGGCCTCGGGATCGAACTCGACGACGAAGCGATTGCCGACAAGATTGGTCACGATTGGCAGAACCCCAAGGCGTACGCCGAAGACGGCAGCGCAATCGACTGGTAACTACCAAAAGTCCACGGACCGCCTCCGGCATTGCACTCCCGGTGCAGGCCGGGGGCGGACACCCGGATCGGGTTGGTGCCCCAGTCAAGTGGGTACCATCCGCGCATGAGCGATGTGCGGATCGAACTGCGGTACTTCGCACGGGTGCGCGAACTCCTCGGGCGCCGTGCGGACACGCGCACCTTCCCGCCCGGCACCACCATCGCGGACATTTGGGCGAGCCTCACTGAGGAATGCCCATCGCTTGTCGGCCTGACCTGGAAACCATCGGTCAACCAGGAGTACGCCACGCCGGAAACCGTCCTTCAGGACGGTGATGAGGTGGTCTTCATCCCGCCGGTCAGCGGGGGCACCGGCAGTTCAGCCCCCGATTTCCCAACCGATCCGTCCCGGATTGATACACGCTTCGTTGGGAGGGACAAGCGATGACCGTTCAACCACCACGGCTCTGCCGCCTCACGCACGACCCCATTGATGCGAACGAACTCATCGCCGCCGTCCAGACCGTCGCGGATGGGGCCGTCTGCGTCTTCCACGGTGTCGTGCGCGAAGATTCCCGGAACCGCAAGGTCCGGTTCCTCGATTACGACGCGTACCCGGAGATGGCCGAACGCAAGATGCATGCCATCCTGGACGAAGTAGCCGTCCGGTGGCCCGGCCAACGCGCCGCCATCGTCCACCGTCTTGGGATCGTGAACGTCGGTGAGGCCAGCATTGTCATCGCAGTCGGATCACCGCATCGTGGTGAATCCTTCGACGCTTGCCGCTACGTGATCGACCGGGTAAAGCAGGAAGTTCCTATCTGGAAGAAGGAAGTCTTCACAGACGGTGAGGAGTGGATCGAAGGATCCTAGGTCCGGCCTAGGTCATCGAACCCGGATCATCGCTTCCACGGAACGCCAGATCCGCCACTCAAGGATCTCTGCCGGGGCAGTGGCGTCAAGCACCACAAACCGGGTCGGATCGGCAACGGCAAGTTCCTTGAACCCCCCGCGGACCCGCTGGTGAAATTCGATGGGTCGACGGTCCATCGTGTTCAGTTCACTCACACCCTTCTCGTGCGCCTGCCGCTTGCGTGCCAGTCCAAGTGACGGTTCAAGGTCCAGGAGGATAGTCAAGTCGGGGAGCAGGCCATCGGTCGCAAGGAGCGAGATTGCCTTGAGTGATGCCAGATCGACACCGTCGCCAAATCCCTGGTAGGCGTACAGCGAATCGACGTATCGGTCACTGATCACGACCGTGCCAGCTTGCAGGGCCGGGCGGATGACCGATGCCACGTGCTGAGCGCGGTCGGCGCTCATGAGCAAAGCCTGCGCGATTGGCGCGAGGGGAATCTGCCCGGTGTCGAGCATCAGGCTGCGGAGAGCCCCGCCCAATGGCGTTCCACCCGGCTCGCGCGTCACCAGGACTGACTGACCATTGCTTTCCAACCTGGCCCGCAACCGTGCAATCTGGGTGGTCTTTCCCGCGCCCTCCGGACCCTCAAAGGTCACGAACCGTCCGCCAGATGCCTCAGCCACCCGTCCTGGTTTGACGCCGACGACATCCATGACCGCCATCCTCGTGCCTCTTCACCCAAGCAAGGCCGCCAGAGATGGCGGCCGACCCACACCAGTGAAAACGCACCGCACCAAACGGTGTTCCGCGGTTACCGGCCACCCGGGCCAACCCGGAACAGCGTGACCCGCCTGTGCGGTTCGCGTCCCATACTCCGGGACCCAACTCCGTAATCCGACGCGAGTTGGTGCTGCAGCCGGCGGATATAGGCGTTCTGGGGCGGAAGCTCCACCGGACGCGTGGTCAATTTCACCCGGTCCACCGCGTCCTTCGTCTCGGCAAGCACCAGATCCTCAAGGTCCCGCGGCGGGTCAGCCGTCTGCAGGGAATACATCGCCTCCAGAGACTGCTGGATATGCGCCGCCGCATTGCTCTTGATCACGAACACCGGAACACCCTGCCCCTCGGCATCGCGCACCGGACCAGGGTTTGTCCGGTAGTAATTCTTGACCGTGAGAACAACCTCGGCCTCGCGCAGTTCCTTGGTGATGATCACCGGAACGCGCAGGATGGCTATCGCCGTCTCCAGTTTTCCACGGTTCACACCGAACGGAAAGACACGCACCGTCCGGCGCGTCTGCGGCATTGCCAGTCGTCCGCCAATGTCAATACTGCCTTCACCGGCGGTGCCATCGACCTCTTCGGCATCGTCATCGGTGTCGTCATCCGTGGCGATTGCCTCGGTCCGTTCCCGCACCGGCGCCGGATCGGCCGGATCAAATGGACCGGGGACAACCCTCCCGCCAATGCGCACCGACCATCGGTCGTCAGGTGCGTCAGCAAGTCCCGCTGGGCCGGCAACAGGGGCCATCCCCTCGGCCGGCATCGCTCGTCCCACGGGTGCAGCGGCTGGATAGCCCGGTTCCACGCCGTCAACCGGATCACGCCAGCGGTACCGTTCCGGGCTTCCGTAGCGCGATGCACCGCGGTCACGCCACCCAC
>DDYL01000158.1:16984-20345 GCA_002347925.1 Chloroflexi bacterium UBA2235
ACCAACACGTCGAAGGTTGGCGGTGCCTTGCGTTCCAGGATCGTCTTCTGGGTTCCCCGGCGACGCGCCTCGTCATCGCCTAGCGTGACCGTCTGGATTCCCCCGACCAAGTCCGTCAGGGTCGGGTTGACCAGGAGGTTGTCAAGCGACGTCCCGTGCGCGGTTGCGACAAGTTGGACGCCACGTTCGGCAATCGTCCGGGCGGCCTCGGTCTCAAGTGCCGTGCCAATCTCATCAATCACAATGACTTCGGGCATGTGGTTTTCCACTGCCTCGATCATCACCGCATGCTGTTGTGATGGGGTCGGGACCTGCATCCGGCGCGCCCGGCCGATCCCGGGATGCGGGATATCACCGTCACCGGCAATCTCATTCGATGTATCCACGATGACCACGCGCTTGCGGAGGTCGTCCGCAAGGACACGTGCCGTCTCGCGCAGGATGGTCGTCTTGCCCACACCCGGTCGGCCGAGGATCAGGATGCTCCGCCCACTCTCCACGAGGTCACGGATGACGTCGACCGTACCCATCACTGCCCGCCCGGCGCGGCATGTCAGGCCGACGATATCTCCCCGACGGTTGCGGATCGCTGAAATCCGGTGAAGCGTCCTCGGGATCCCCGCCCGGTTGTCATCACCGAACGCACCGATCCGGGTCACCACCGCCTCAATGTCGCCAGCGGTGACCTCATCATCACTAAGGATGACCTCGCGACCGACAAACCGTGCCTCAGGTAGCCGACCGAGGTCCAGGATCACCTCGAGGAAACTGCCTATCTCAGGATCTTCCAGAAGGCGCTCGCGGATCCGGTCTGGCAGCAAATCCAGCAGTCTGCGCAGGTCGTCGGCGACGACCGATCCTGGAGGCAAAGGAACAGGCCCATCGGCAACCGCCCCGGTCTCGTCGGATACGTCGGATGAGTGATCGATTGGTTCGTTCGTCACGGTGACCTCAAACAGGGCAAGTATGCGTGAGAACCGGTCCGCGACTGCACGTTACCCCGCATTTCCGGGGTGACGGCGTTCATCACGAAACGACCCTTTCCATCACTGACACGAGTTGCCGACGCAAGGCCGGAGCGGTCAGTGCAAGCTGCTTCATCATGAGCACGTGTGTTTCTGATAAGCGGAACCCGACACTCTCAAGCGCCCGACATTCCAGCCACTGGTGTTCACGAACCCGGGCGATGACTGGCGCAACACGCGACCGGCGGACATGGTCCAGTGCGAGCCCCAGCATCGTCTCGGCCATGCCGTTCATGCCAGGCGTATCGCCCATTGGATTGATCATCAGCGACAAGTGGTGCGGGCCTCGGCGCGTCAAGCCAAGTTGCATCCATGCGACCGTCTGGCCATCGGAGACGATCACCCAACGCCGTCCTACAAGCCCCGGGGAAAGTCTGGTGTCCAAAATCGACCAGCCCCCGAGAGCCCGTCGGGGCAAGTCCCACGCCTGCGGTCGCCTCGCCTCGGCGAGTTGCACGACTGGCGGAGTGGTTGCCCGGTACAACTGGTGAACCCCGAAGGCATCAGCCCGTTCCTGCCGACGCAACCCGGCCAAATCAGTGGGAGGTGAAGACCGAGGCGCCGCACCACTCTGGTCCTGGGCTTCGGACGCCGGCGACACCAGAGAGGCCGGGACGATGTAGGTGTGTTCGCGGGTCACTGGTGCGAAGTTCAACTGGCCGAAAACCGCCGCCGCATCGTTGTCATCACGCACGGAGGCGAAAATCCGTTCCGCATGCCTTTCGATCGCCGCATCGCAAAGGCGTCCAAGCAACTGCAGGGCACGTCGGTCAGGGTAGCCGGATGTGGGCGCGCCGGGCGTGTCACCGTCGCCAGCCTCGGCACCAAGCGCCAGATAGACAATCTCCCAGTGCCGTGGTTCGCCTCGTGGCTGGGCTTGCCCGAGTCCGATCACCCGCCCGGACTGCTCCACCACCAGGCTTCGGGTGCGCGGAACACCCGGGACCGGTGCCCCCCAGACCGACTGGACAATGCCGAACGATGGAGACCACCTCGGCGCCCACAGGAGTGCCTCACGCACATCGACCGGACCGGCAACCGATGACCGTCGGCGCCGTGTTCGGCGGATGAGACGGGTGATTCCTGCCATATGCCACCAGCGAACCGGAACGACCGACCAGTCAGGTTGCATCCGTTCTCCAAAACGATCCAGCGACCCGCCATTTCAAGTTCACGCCCCGTTGGGCACCAGAATGGTCTGTCGTCGCGAACCCGATGGTGATTGACACCTGCACCATGCAGGTCTATCTTGCCCTATCGAAGGGGGTTCACGCGCCCCGGAATATCGGTGGGCACCCCGTCGTCAACCATGGCCCGCCGGGGGTATCGTGACACCACACGGCACCTACGTCGCCAACACTACCCGAGGGAGATCATTGGATCATGAGCCAATCTGCGACCGGCGCATTCGACGCCCTCTTTCACGAAACCCGGAAGTTTCCGCCATCGACCGAGTTGACTGCCCACGGCAACGTCTCGGATCCGGCGATCTACGAGCAGGCGCGCCATGATCCGGAAGCGTTCTGGGACGCCCGCGCACGTGAACAGATCGACTGGTTTCACCCTTGGAACCAAATTCTGGACTGGAAGCCACCATTCGCCAAGTGGTTCATCGGCGGCACCCTGAATGCCTCCTACAACTGCGTCGACCGTCACGCACACGGGGAACGCGCGAACAAACCCGCCATCATCTTCGAAGGCGAACCCGGAGACCAGCGCGTCATCACCTATGCCCAGTTACTCGAGGAAGTCACCCTCGCCGCCGCCATGCTTCGGCATCTTGGGGTCCAGAAGGGCGACAAGGTCGCGATCTACCTGCCGATGATCCCCGAGGCAGTCATCTCGATGCTCGCCTGCGCCCGTCTCGGCGCACCCCACACCGTCGTCTTTGGCGGCTTCTCCCCGGACTCTCTCGCCGACCGGATCAACGACTGCGGGGCGAATTTCGTGATCACCGCCGATGGCGGATGGCGCCGCGGCAAGGTTGTTCACCTCAAGGACAATGCCGACGAGGCCATGGCCAAGACCGACCATGTCAAGCGATGCGTTGTTGTCCGACGCGTCGGTGACGCCGCCTCCATCCACATGGATCCCAACCGAGACATCTGGTGGCATGACGCCGAAGCCGAGACCCGTGCCTCGGGCGCGACCGACTGCCCACCTGAACAGCTCGATTCCGAACACCCGCTGTTCATCCTCTACACCTCCGGATCAACCGGCAAGCCGAAGGGCATCCTTCACACTACCGGCGGCTACATGGTCCAGACCAGCCTGACGCACAAGTGGGTCTTTGACCTCAAGGAAAATGACATCTTCTGGTGCACCGCCGACGTCGG
>DDYL01000158.1:20371-36548 GCA_002347925.1 Chloroflexi bacterium UBA2235
TGCGTCCTGTTCGAAGGAACACCCGACTACCCGGACAAGGACCGGTTCTGGTCGATGATTGCCAAGCACAAGGTCACGATCTTCTACACCGCTCCCACCGCAATCCGGTCATTCATGCGATGGGGCGACGAATTCCCGGCACGTCACGACATGTCGTCCCTGAGATTGATCGGTACCGTCGGCGAACCGATCAATCCCGAAGCGTGGATCTGGTACCACCAGACCATCGGTGGTAGCCGGTGCCCGATTGTTGACACGTGGTGGCAAACCGAGACGGGCGGGATCATGATCTCGCCAATCGCATCGCTCACCACCACGAAGCCCGGGTCGGCGACCTTTCCGTTCCCCGGCATCGATGCCGATATCGTGGACGAACAAGGAAACAGCGTGCCACTGGGTGGGGGTGGCTACCTGATCGTTCGCAAGCCATGGCCATCGATGCTGCGCACCATCTGGGGTGACGACGAACGCTACAAGCAGACCTACTGGAACCGGTTCGAGAACATCTACTTCGCCGGCGACGGATGCAAGCGCGACGATGAGGGCTACTACTGGCTTCTCGGACGCGTTGACGACGTCCTCAATGTCTCGGCCCACCGGATCGGAACCGCCGAACTTGAGAGCGCGCTTGTGAGCCATCCGAAGGTCGCCGAGGCAGCCGTGATCGGCATCCCTGACGAAATCACCGGACAAGCCATCGCCGCGTTCGTCACTGTCCGTTCAGGGTTCGTTGCCGACGATGCTCTGGCCCAGGAACTTCGTGCCCATGTCGCAAAGGCAATCGGACCGATTGCCCGGCCGAAGGTGCTCAGGTTCACCGCGGAACTCCCGAAGACCCGAAGCGGCAAGATCATGAGGCGGCTCCTGCGTGATGTCGCCGAAGGGCGCGTCACTGGGGACACCACGACGTTAACCGACCCGAATGTCCTTGCCGAAATCAGGTCGCAGTATGAGGCGACCGAGGGCTAGTGCGGGCAATGGCCGACAAGCCACAACTGATCTGAGTACAACACGGTGTGCCCCGGGCTGATACCCATCGGTCCGAGGCCCCCGCGCCTGTCCCTATAATCGTTCCCATACACATGAGGGTTGAACGGACACGATGATGCGCGACGACTTCTCCCGGGTCCCGAAGACCGGGGAAGGGAAGCCGGGAGTATCCGTCCACACGTCGGCGCTTTCACGCGCTTGGCGTCGTGCGGCCGTGGCATTCAGTGCGACTGCCCTCGTTGGATCGGTCGCAATCGCGTCCATCGTGACACCCTCATCGGCCAGCGCGCAGGCCAATCCGCCGAGCGCCGCTGGTGCGCCAACCCCGATCAAGCCAGCCAAACTGACAAACAGCAAGGCAACCCTGGCCCCGGGTGAGCGAATGCTACTCACCTGGATTGGGGTCAACCGTCCCTCTGGATCTGATCGGGCCGCCCTCTTCCCCGTCGGTGCACCCTACGACGAGTTCATTACATGGGTGTTCATGTCCACCTGCGTCCAACAGAAGGCACTCCCTGGCATCGGATGGGCGACGGGTTCTTGCATGGTCTCGGTACCGGAAAGAATCCTGCCCGGTGCGTACCAGTGGCGGATGCTCCGAACATTCGGAATGCAGCAAATCGGCGAGATTGACAGGTGGCCAGTCTTCACCGTCACCAAACCGGTCCAGAAGAACGGAAAGCCGTACCAGCCAGCCATCTCGACGAAGTCTGACTCCGCGATTGGAGGCAGTCTGGTTTCGGTGGAGTGGAAAGAGGTTGCGGACCCGACTGAAGGGGACTGGATTGGCCTCTTCCTCACTGGCGAATCAAGCAACCGCTTCCCTCAGGTCGCTGAACGGACAAGTTGTGACGACGAGACTGTCCTAGCTGTCGAAGCTGGCCGTTGCGACATTGGCATTCCCTTTGACATTGTTCCCGGAAGTTACGAGTTCCGCCTGATGACCGTTATAGACGGCTTCTACCGTGTTCTCGCGGTCAGTTCCCCAATCGAGATCGGCGCGCCTCCCGCGGACGCGACGCCTCCAGCGCCACGCATGCCATTGCGCGCTACTCCAACCCCGACCCCGGCACCTGCACAATCCTGATCCTCGCTCCGGGCATGAGACAATCTAGAGGCCTCATCAATCGGCGTGCCGCCTGACGGTACCTGCTTGTATAATCACCGGTACGGACTGGATGCGCCAAGGTAGGCAGTCCAGATATTTCATACGGGCCGGGGCACGGCCGATGACGTCCACCGCCCCCTTTTCAGGGGTATGCGTGGGCGTTTTCTGTTTTTCCGGGGATATTCTCACCACTACTGCGGAGCGTGCAGCGACCACACATCCAACTGGGTGGGGTCAAGACCGAGGGCGAAGTGGCCCCATGGTCCGCGGGCTTTCCTGCCCTCCATGCCGCGGTTTAGCCCCCAAAGTAGCAGGCCAAGCGTCCATCTCATCATGACCCCAATCCAATAAGGACGGAGAACGCACGATGCAAGGACAGCCCGCGCGTCATGCACGACGAGAAGCGCAGCGCGATAGCCATGCGCAGGTGAATTCTGGACGACCTGCAGGGCTACCGACCAGAGGCGACGGGCAGAGCTTTCTCCCACCGAACCATCTGGTGCCGGGACCAATTGGCATGTACGACCCTGCCAATGAGCACGATGCGTGCGGCGTCGGGTTCGTGGCCCAGATTGACGGCACGCCAAGCCACCGCGTCCTCGAACTCGGGATCCGCGCCGTGTGCAACGTCATGCACCGAGGCGCCCTCGATGCCGATGCCAAGACTGGTGACGGCGCCGGCGTCCTCACTCAGGTTCCACGCGCCCTTCTGATGCGCGAACTCGCCGCCAAGGGGATCACGGGTGTCGCTTCGGAAGACTTGGCCGTCGCGATGATCTTCTTCCCGAATGAACCGCGTGGCCTCGTTGAGACGTGCAGGGCCATCATTGAGAAGGTATGCGACCGACACGGCTTGAGACGCCTCGCCTGGCGGATCGTGCCAATCAATCGAGAAGTCCTCGGCGCCAAGGCACTCGCCACGGTCCCGGACGTTGAGCAACTCATCCTCGGTCGCCCGCTGGGTCAGGACGACAACGACTTCGAACGCACCCTGTTCCTGGCCCGCAAGGAAATCGAGCGTCGGGTCAACAGCGAGAGCATCGGCAGTTTCTACATCCCGTCGATGTCCCGGAATACGGTTGTGTACAAGGGCCTCCTCGCGGCAACCCAGCTGCCAGCCTTCTATCAAGACCTGACCGACCCGGACTACACGACCGCAATCTGCGTTTTCCACCAGCGCTACAGCACGAATACGTTCCCGAACTGGTTCCTGGCGCAACCGTTCCGCATGCTTGCACATAACGGCGAGATCAACACCCTCCAGGGCAACCGCAACTGGATGGCCGCCCGCGAACCAGAACTGGCATCGCCGCAGTGGCGCGATTCCATCGAATGGCTGAAGCCCATCTGCTGGGCCGGAGGGTCAGACTCCACCAGCCTCGACGACGCCCTCGAACTGCTCAACCACAGCGGGCGTGACGCCCTCCACAGCATGATGATGCTCGTGCCCGAGGCATGGGAACACATGCCGGACATGGATGAAGCAAGGCGTGCCTTCTACCAGTACCACGCCTGCCTGATCGAACCGTGGGACGGGCCGGCGGCACTGGCGTTCAGTGATGGCACTGTCGCGGCCGCCACGCTTGATCGCAACGGCCTCCGCCCCTCCCGCTACAAGATCACCCGGGATGGACTGGTAATCCTGGGAAGCGAGGCGGGAATCGTTGAGGTTGACGACGCTGATTGCATTGAGAAGGGACGCCTCGGCCCCGGACAGATGGTGGCGGTGGATACCTCGACTGGGAAGGTCTACCACAACGACGAAATCAAGGAACGGTACGCCAATCGCCAACCCTACGGCGAATGGCTTGCCCGCAACTTCGTGCATCTCGAAACCCGGGTGGATCACGACACGCCAGAGGTCGATGGGTCATTGCCGGCCGCACCACCGCGCGAGGACTTGCCCGCGTTGTGGCGTGCCTTTGGCTACACGTTCGAAGACATCAAGTACGTCGTCGAGCCGATGGGCCATGACGGCGAGGACAACAAGTGGTCGATGGGCGACGATACGCCCCTGGCCGTACTGTCTCACAAGCCACGACCACTCTATGTGTACTTCCGTCAACGGTTCGCGCAGGTCACCAACCCGCCCATCGATCCCTTGCGGGAGGGCGTCGTCATGTCACTGGACACCTTCCTCGGACGTCGTCACAACCTCCTCGATGAGACCGAAGGGCATGCTTCCCTGCTTGCCGTGTCGACCCCGGTGCTCCTTGACGACGAGTTTGTCGCCCTCACACGGCCCGAGTTCGGTGCGACCGTCATCGACACCCTCTTTGACCCGTACGGTGGTGAAGAAGCCCTCGACCGCGCGATTGATGACGTCTGTGCCGCCGCAACGCGGGCGGTAGATGCCGGTTCCACATTGATCGTGCTAAGTGACCGGCGGACCGCACCAGGGCACGCACCAATCCCGGCACTCCTTGCGACAGCAGCCGTCCATCACCATCTCATCCGCGAAGACAAGCGGATGCGCGCCGACATCATCGTCCAGACCGGCGAAGCCTGGGACATCCACCATCTCGCCTGCCTGGTTGGCTACGGCGCTGGCGCAATCCACCCCTACCTCGCACTGGCAACCACACGGGCCCTCGAGGGCGAACGCGGCTACGAGAAACTCTCGGCTGCCGAACTTGAGGGAAACTACCGGAAGGCCGCGAACAAAGGCCTGCTCCGGATCATGTCCAAGATGGGCATCACCTCGATCGCCAGCTACCGTGGCGCGCAGATCTTCGAGGCAGTGGGGATCGCGCAGACACTTATTGACCGGTGCTTCACCGGGACCCCGTCCCGTATCGGGGGCATCGGCCTCGCCGAGATTGCCATCGATGTCGCCAATCGCCACGAAGAAGGCTTCGGGGCACCGGCCATCGGTCGCCTCCCCAATCTCGGTTTCGTCAACTACCGCAAGGATGGCGAGGTCCACGGCTACAACCGCCAGGCCGTCATCGCCATGCAGGAAGCTTCCAAAACCGGCAACTACGACGACTACCGCAAGTTCGAAGGTCTCGTGAACGGCGGCGCGCCACGTGCGCTGCGAGACATCATGGAGTGGTCGCCGGTTGGACCACCCGTACCGATCGACGAAGTCGAACCGATCGCGGCGATCATCAGCCGCTTCAACACCACCGCGATGTCACTGGGGGCCCTTTCACCCGAGGCACACCAGACCCTTGCTATCGCCATGAACCGGATCGGTGCGAAGTCAAACACCGGCGAAGGTGGTGAGGACCCTGACTGGTGGAAGCCATTCCCGGACGGCCCGTACAAGGGCGAGCGCGCAAACTCCAAGATCAAGCAGGTGGCGAGTGGACGCTTCGGCGTGACACCCGAATATCTCCAGCAGGCAGAAGAACTCGAGATCAAGATGGCACAGGGGGCAAAGCCCGGTGAGGGCGGACAGATCCCTGCCACCAAGGTCACCCCCCTCATTGCCCGCCTGCGCCACGCCATCCCCGGGATCACCTTGGTCAGTCCTCCACCGCACCACGACATCTACTCCATCGAGGACCTTGCCCAACTGATCTACGACCTCAAGGCGGCCAATCCACGGGCCAAGGTCGGAGTAAAGCTCGTCGCGGAGACGGGTGTAGGCACGATTGCCGCGGGGGTTGCCAAGGCATACGCCGACTACATCCTGATCGCCGGCCACGACGGGGGCACCGGAGCAAGTCCGCTATCGAGCATCAAGCACGCCGGATGCCCGTGGGAAATGGGCCTGGCCGAAACGCAGCAGGTTCTCGTTCTCAACGGTCTGCGAGGACGCGTGCGGCTCCGTACCGATGGGGGCATGAAGACCGGTCGAGACATCATCATGGCTGCCCTGCTTGGTGCCGAGGAATATGGGTTCGGTACCGGTGCGGTCATCGCCATCGGTTGCGACATGGCCCGCCAATGCCACCTCAACACCTGCCCGACGGGCATTGCCACCCAGCGCGCTGACCTTCGCGCCAAGTTCACTGGCGTGCCGGAAATGGTCATTCACTTCCTCAGCCACATCGCGCAGGACGTGCGGGAAATCCTGGCGTCGATGGGCGCGCGATCACTCGACGAGATCATCGGCCGCAGCACCCTCTTGCAGCAGTCGTGGCTCGCCGATCATCCGCGCGCGAACCTCCTGGACCTCACCGCCCTGACAACCGATGTCGATCCGAACCGGCGGTACGCACACCGATGCGAGCAACCGCGCAACGATCGTCCGGGGGACGTCATGCTTGACGATGAACTCCGGGACGCCGCGGAACCGGCGCTTGCCGGTCTGCATCCCGTCACGCTTGACGTCAAGGTCCGCACAAGCCACCGTACCGTCGGCGCGCGACTTTCAGGCGAGATTGCCCGGCGCCATGGTGACGCCGGACTGCCTGACGGGATGCTCACCATCCGAGCCACGGGTAGCGCCGGACAGTCCTTCGGCGCATTCCTCACGCCCGGTGTCACGCTTACGCTTGAAGGCGAATCGAACGACTACGTGGGCAAGGGCATGCACGGTGGTCGCATCGTCGTCACACCACCCGCCAATGCGGCTTTCGCGGGTCACCGCAACTCCTTGATCGGGAACACCGTCCTGTACGGCGCCACCGGTGGCCAACTCTTTGTCAGCGGCCGTGCCGGCGAACGGTTCGCCGTCCGCAATTCCGGTGCGCATGCAGTTGTCGAAGGCGCGGGAGACCACTGCTGCGAATACATGACCGGTGGTGTCGTCGTGGTCCTTGGAGAGACCGGCCGCAACTTCGCTGCCGGCATGTCAGCCGGACTCGCCTACGTCCTCGACGAGACCAGCCAGTTCCCATCCAAGGTCAACCGGGACATGGTTGGTGTCGAACGCCTTGAAAAGGGCTCCGAAGCCGAAGCGTCAGTCCGCAAGCTCATCGCTCTTCACGCCGAGGCAACCGGGAGCGCACGTGCCTCGAACATCATTGCCCAATGGGATCACTTCGGTCCCTTGTTCTGGGCAGTTGTTCCCCATACCCCACAGATCGATACAACCCTGCTTCCCTCGCACGTCGCCGCACGCGCTGCCGCCGCTGCACGCTAGCGGCGTCCACTTCCAGATCGTCGCCAACGGACCGGTGCCTGCAAATGGCACCGGTCCTGTCGTTTCACCCGGATCTTTCGGAAGAAAATGACACGAACGGCCACGACTGGAGTACGATCACAGGGATGATCGACGCGCCATCAACGACCCTCACCCATCTCACCGAGAGTGGTGATGCCTTCATGGTCGATGTCGGGCCAAAGTCAGAGACCCTTCGCGAGGCAACCGCCCGGGCGACGATTGTCATGCAGGCAAGCACCGCTGCCCTGATCCAGGATGGGGGACTGCCCAAGGGCGACGTCCTTGCCGTCTCACGGATCGCGGGACTGATGGGCGCCAAGCGCACGCCGGATCTCATTCCACTCTGCCATCCAATCATGATCACCGGGGCCGACGTCTTGTTCGAGTGGGACCTCCCCGAAACGACCGCGAAAGATCACGCAACCGGCAATCACACGACCACGGCACGGTTACACATCCATGCAACGGTACGCACTGTGGGAAAGACAGGTGTCGAGATGGAGGCCTTGACGGCCGCAACCGTTTCCGCCCTGACGATCTACGATATGTGCAAGGCCGTCGATCGTGGCATGACGATCGATAAGGTCTTCCTGCTAAGGAAGTCCGGAGGACGCAGTGGAACGTATGACGCGTCGCACGACCTCAACGGCGAACCCACCAGAGACTGACACCGCATTCAGCGCCATCCAACTGGACGGTCCAGTGGCAGTCGCAGAACCCAGCGTGCCTGTAAACGCTATCGTCGCGGTTCCCCGGACCCGGCCCGACCGGATTGCCAAGGCCATTTCACTGATCTTCCTCCCCCCGGTTGTCGCGATCGTCACCCTGGCAATCCTTAGCCTGCACTTCTCGGACACTACCCAGGAAGCAGTCTGGGCGGCGGTCATCGCATCAATCTTCGTATCGATCATGCCAGTCACGTACATTGCCTACCTCCTGAGGCACTCGCACCTGTCCGGTGGATACGAGTTGACGTACCAGCAGGAGCGATTGCGTCCATACCTGTTCTCGGCAGCGAGCAGTGGGCTAGGAAATGCCGCCCTGTGGTGGATCGGGGCGCCTGCACCTGTGGTAGCCCTCACGTCGTGTTACGGGATCTCCGCAATCCTTCTCGCGGTCATCAACCGCTACTGGAAGATATCGGCGCACGCCGCCGGAGCCGCCATGGGCGTCGGTGCCATGGTGGTCGCGTTCGGGACTCCCGCACTACCCTTCGCGGTGATCCTCCCGGCTGTGTGTTGGGCGAGAGTCCGCATCCACATGCACAGCACACCTCAAGTCTGCGCCGGTGCCCTGTTCGGCACACTGAGCAGCTTTGCACCGTTCGCCGTCTTCGGAATCAGGTAGCCCACCTCCCGGTTCACGCCCCAGAGCCGGCCGGAAACCTTGCGTCCAAATGGAGATGGCGCGTGTCTGAGCGTTTGCCGTTCTTTCGATATATATGGCAAACTTGGAGACAATGGTAGATTCGTCTGACGAACGCACGAACGGCCCGGAACAGGGCGACAATCCGGGCACGCAAGAGAACCAATCCGACGCCGAAGGTGCCGAGGAAACCCTTGGCGATGACGGTTCAGACGCGCTGATCCTCCCCGTACTGACGGCACCCGCCGCCCCCATCAATCTCGGCGCGAACAACGGCGGCGGTACGTACGCGGGTGACGTCCAGCAGGTCCAGATTGAAGTTCAGATGCGCACCGCGTACCTGGACTACGCGGTCAGCGTCATCGTCGGACGCGCCTTTCCGGATGCCCGTGACGGCCTCAAGCCGGTCCACCGTCGTGTTCTCTACACGATGCTTGAAGAAAACATCCGGGCGAACGGGCCGTACAAGAAGAGTGCCCGGACCGTTGGCAACGTCATCGCCAAGTATCACCCTCATGGCGAGTCGTCGATCTACGACGCCCTCGTCCGCATGGCGCAGCCATTCAGCCTGCGGTACCCACTCGTTGACGGCCAGGGCAATTTTGGCTCAGTCGATAACGACCCGGCCGCCGCGATGCGCTACACCGAAGCACGCCTGACCGCGGTTGCTGAGGAACTCCTTGCCGATATCGACAAGGACACCATCGACTTCAACGACAACTTCGATGCCACCGAGAAGGAACCTTCAATCCTTCCGGGCAAGCTACCGAACCTGCTCCTCAACGGTGCCGAAGGCATCGCCGTCGGCATGGCGACCAAGATCCCGACCCACAACCTGCGCGAACTCGTCGCCGGTATCACCCACCTCATTGACCATCCCAATGCCGGTGTCGACGAACTCATGCAGTTCGTGACCGGCCCGGACTTCCCGACCGCGGGCTACATCATCGGCCGAAGTGGCATCCGCGAGGCATACGCCACCGGGCGTGGGCGGATCAACATCCGCGCCAAGGTCGAAGTCGAGGAATCGGATCGCGGGCATCTTCGGCTTATCGTCTCGGAACTTCCGTACCAGGTGAACAAGGCAACCCTGCAAGAGAAGATTGTCGAACTGGTCAAGGACAAGAAACTCGACGGCATCGCCGACCTCCGAGATGAGTCGGACCGGCAAGGCATGCGTCTCGTCATCGAACTCAAGCGTGATGCACGTCCGGATTCGGTCCGCAACAACCTGTTCAAGCACACCACCCTGCAGACCGCCTTCAACGTCAACATGGTCGCGGTCATCGGACAGCAACCAAAGTTGCTGACGCTGGTCACCGCGTTGCAGTGCTACATCGACTACCGCATCGAAGTCATTGGGAGACGCACCCGCTTCGACCTCCGGAAGGCACGCGATCGCGCACACATCCTTGAAGGCCTGACCCGGGCCCTTGATCGCCTAGACGAAGTGATCGCGACAATCCGCGCCGCCTCAAGTACCGAGGAAGCGCGCACGAACCTGATCACCATCTTTGGCCTCTCCGAAGTACAGGCCAACGCCATCCTGGACATGCAGCTGCGTCGCCTCGTTCTGCTCGAACGGCAGCGATTGCTTGACGAACTCGCGGTCCTCCGTGCGACCATCACCGATCTCGAGGACATCATCGACACACCCACCCGCGTCCGACAGATCATCAAGGACGAACTTGCCGAACTCGGAACCAAGTACGGCGACGCACGCCGGACGGTCATCATGCCCGATGAGGACGGCTACCTGTCCGAAGCCGATCTTCAACCCCGCCAATCCGTCCTCGTCTGCCTGACGGAACGGGGCTACGCCAAACGAATGGTTCCGGACACGTATGTGCAGCAGTCGCGTGGGGGTCGTGGACGACGAGGCATCGCCACCAAGGACGATGATGGTGTCCGCGTTCTCACACTCGCAAACACGCACGATTGGTTGCTCGTATTCACCAACCGCGGTCGCGTCCTTCGCACCCGGGTCTGGGCACTTCCGGAGGTTCTTCCAAACGCCCGTGGCACGTCTATTACGAACCTGGTTGCAATCGACGCCGATGAGCGTGTCACGTCGGTCATCACCATGCCCGACTCGGATAGCACAGGCTTCCTGGTCTTTGCGACCCGTCGTGGTGAGATCAAGCGCAATGCCTATTCGCAATACGCCAACCTCCGACAGAATGGTCTGAAGACCATGGACATCGACGAGGGCGACGAACTCGGATGGGTCGTGCGCACGTCCGGTGAGGATCGTCTCGCCCTTGTCACCGCCAGTGGACAGGCGATCACCTTTATGGAAACCGACCTGCGACAGAGTGGCCGCACGAGTGGCGGCGTCCGGGGCGTCCGCATGCGCGACGATGACAAGTGCATCGGGTTCGTCGTGTGCCCGCCCGAAGGGTCCCTCGTTGTGGTCAGTTCCAATGGCATCGGCAAGCAGACGCCATGGGCAAACTTCCGTGTTCAACGACGGGGCGGTCATGGCCTCCGCGCGAGTGTCACAAACGCGCGCACCGGCCCCCTTGTCTCGGCCGTCTCGATTACCCCGGAAGCGACTGACCTCATGGCTATCACGGCCTCCGGGATCATCATCCGGACCCGCATTGCCGACATCCGGCGTACCGGCAGGAACTCGTCTGGCGTCCGCATCATCCGACCAGACGACGGCGATTCCGTCGTTGCTGCGTCGGCATTCGGTCAGGGCGATCTGGACTTTGTCGACTTCGCAACACCGGTCGTTCCGGACCCTGAAGACAGTTCCGTCCGCATCCTTGCGCCGGACGAAATCGAGGACGACGAACCAACCGAGGGCGCGACAGTCGACGACGAGCCCGAAACGACCCCTGACGCCTGATCACTCGCCGGGGCGGG
Organism: Chloroflexi bacterium UBA2235; assembly: GCA_002347925.1. Classification (GTDB taxonomy): domain Bacteria; phylum Chloroflexota; class UBA11872; order UBA12225; family UBA12225; genus UBA12225. The sequence goes on from DDYL01000158.1 coordinate 31,762, forward strand.
TTACTGCGTACCTTGCCCCGGCGCACTCACCCTCTGGTCCGGCCATCCGCCACCTCACAGGTCACTGGCGGGTCTGGGTCTGGGTCTAGCCTGCTTTCAGACGGACAAGCAACACGGCAACGTCTGCCGGCGTGACCCCGGCAATCCGCGATGCCTGCCCCACCGTCATCGGCCGGTACTGGGTCAACCGTTCCTGCGCTTCACGGCGGAGACCTTGCATCACCGCAAAGTCAACCGTGAGCGGAATTGCGACGCCATCCATCCCTGCCACCCGCGCAACCTCATCGTGCTGGCGCTTCACATACCCCGCGTACTTGGTCTCCACCTCCACGTGCGCAGCCACATCGTCGGGCAGCCCCAGGCCAAACGCCTCGTCGCCGAGCGCCTCGACGAACCCGATACCAACATCCGGGCGACACAGGTATTCCTGAGCGGTACACGCACGCAGAACCGGAGGGAAGCCAAGGGCTACCAAGGCCTCGTTGTGGGCGTGCACAACCCGCGACTTCGCGAGCGACGCCAATGCGGAAGCGATGCGGTCACGCTTTGCCTCGACCGCCGCGCCCCGTGACGGGTTCACCAAACCTAGCGCAACCCCTTCAGGCGTCAAGCGAAGATCCGCGTTGTCATGCCTCAACAGCAGACGGTACTCCGCCCGTGACGTATGCAACCTGTAGGGTTCGTCATAGTCCTGTGTCGTCAGGTCGTCAATCATCACCCCGAGATAGGCCTGCGAACGGTTCACGAGCCACGGGGTCCACGCAGCATGGCACGTCCACGGACCATGGGTGCGCAGGGCGCGCCCCCTCAAAGTGGCGTTGATACCGGCAAGCAATCCTTGGGCCGCGGCCTCCTCGTACCCGGAAGTGCCATTGATCTGCCCTGCCAGAAAGAGCCCCGCACCTGCCCGGCTCTCAAGCGACGGCAACGTCTGCCACGCAGGCACGTAGTCGTATTCGACCGCATATCCGGGCCGGAGGATCGTCGCCCGGGACAAGGCAGGGATGGTCGCAAGCATTGAAGCCTGCACCTCTTCCGGCAGGCTAGTGTTCGCTCCCTGGACATAGATCCATTCGGTGTCAAATCCTTCCGGTTCCAGGAAGAACTGGTGCCGTTCCTTCTCCGCGAACCGGACCACCTTCGCCTCGAACGAGGGACAGTATCGCGGACCAATCGCCGTGATCGCGCCGTTGTACATGGGCGCACGATGCAGGTTGTCCCGGACAACCTGGTGGGTCGCGTCGTTCGTGTGGACGAGGTAGCACGGCATCTGCGTGCGCCACCCGCCAGTGACCACACCCGGGTACGCCGGATGCGGGATTCCTTGCACGACCTCCGAACCCGCAACCGCTTCATGGGCGAACCCGAGGGGCACGTCACTCCCCGGTTGGATTGTGGACTTGGAAAAGTCGATGGTCCGTGCATCAACCCGCGGTGGTGTCCCGGTCTTGTGACGAGATAGCGTCAGTCCAAGCGACGCGAGGTGCGAGGAGAGACCAAGAGACGGCCCCTCTCCAAAGCGCCCGCCAGCTTCAACGGTATCGCCGCAGACCAGACGCCCGTCAAGAAATGTCCCGGTCGTGAGGATGACCGCACGTGCCGCATACCGCTCTCCGGCAGCCGTGACAACGCCAACGACCACCCGGCCAGGCAGCCCCGCGGTACCCCGCGAGGCGGCTTCGACCGTCACCAGTCCGGTCACCATCCCTTGTCGGATGGTAATCCCGGGGTGCGTCAGGAGAACATCTCCGATCACCGACGCATAGAGATGCTTGTCGCACTGGGCGCGCAAGGCACGGACCGCCGGTCCCTTCCCGGTATTCAGCATCCGGATTTGCAACGCGGTAAGGTCGGCCGCCCGGCCCATCACGCCGCCAAGGGCATCAATCTCCCGGACAAGATGCCCCTTCGCCGGTCCTCCGATGGACGGGTTGCATGGCATCGACGCAATTGCGGTCGGGGTGGCGGTGACCACGAGCACTCGCGCGCCCATTCGCGCCGCCGCCAGCGAGGCTTCCGCACCTGCGTGGCCTGCGCCCACTACCACCACGTCCCACACACCGTCAGCGGACGTCGTCCACCAGTCCGGCGACTCAAGCGGGAGGATGGTCAGTTCGTTCGCATTCATGCCCTAGCGGTCCCCGCGGGCGTCATCTAGCCCTTCAGGAAGAGTGTACGAGGGCCAATCCGGGGGCCTTGGCAGACACGAAATGGTGTCAGCATGCTAGCCTCTCCGGACGGTCATGCCGCCAAAGACGGACACCGGGTCTGAGAGACGCGTCGATGTTGCTTGAAGCCTACGTCCTCCCCGACGTGGATGGCGCCATTGGCGTCGTGTTCCTGCAACCACGCCCGGAATCCCGCCAGGCAATTGCCGAGCGGCGTGATGTGCGAGGCACAGCGGGTCTTTCGCTTGACGTGTACACACCGGCACCGACCGCACCAGCGGACCTCGCCCTTGCAGGTGCCGCCCTGACAACCGCAACCGGGAACGCCATCGGATCTTCACCGCGGTGGCGCGTGCGTCGGTTTCTCTGGTGGCTTCTTGGAACACTGGCAACCCTTGCCCTGGCATGGCGTGCCCTCGACTCCGGTCCGGGTTTCGCCTGGATAGCCGTTCTCACCGGGTTCCTTTCGCTCCCGCCATTTTGGATCAACGACCGCAATCCCCTCCAATGGTGGCACGGCATCTTCCGGGCAGTGCGCGGACTGGGGCGATCAACGGGGGCAAGTGCAAGTCTTGCGCGGGCACTGCCAACCCTAGAGATCACCGCTGGTACGCAAGCCGAGACCAAGGACCAACTGCTGTCATTGTGGGCAATCTCCCGCCGCCTTGATGGTTCGCCAAGTACCCGTTTCGCGGCGATGGAATCCCACTGTCGCGATCGAGGGTGGCGCCACGTCGCCGCCTACTACCAATCACGCGCACGGAGCGAGAAGCTTGCGGGCCAAGGCCAGAGGCGAATGTCTAACCCTTGGATCACGTTCGAGGGGCACGCGACGTGAGCCTGACCCCGCCTGCCCGCGTCACCCTGTCCGGTCCGATCATTACCGTCTACCTGTGCCCAGTTGCCTCAGGTGGACATCACGAAACGTCAGACCGCCACGCCCTCGTGTTACCGCACGAGTCACAGGTTGCAATTGCCGCCCTCGGCAACGCTTTGGTCACACATCCCGCCCAACCGACAATCGCAATCCTTGCCTCGGAAGCCATCCTCGCAGACCGGGATGCCGTCGCCAATGCTGCCCGGGATCTGGTGCGCCGTGCGATCGTCAGCACCGGATTGCGCCACCAATCGACACCACTCGCTGACGCGCGGACGTTCGTCTCCCGAGGACTTCTGGTCTCTGGTCTCATGCTTCTGGCGGTTGGACCGTCCTTCCCAGGTGAGTACGCCTTGCAAATCGCCGCCGGGGCATGGTTGGTGCTTGGCCTGCCACTCTTCCGGCGTGGCTACCTGTCCGCGTCACGGCGCCTTGCGTCCGATCGGATCGATGCTTTGCGCCTCGCGATCGGCTCCGAAACCGATCGGCGCCACCCCAGTGCCCTGGCGCCAGTCACCGTCACCACTTACCCGGCACTCGGCAACCTCGCCGCCCTCATCAAGGACGCCCCGGAAGACGCCGCCCGACACTGCCACGAACTCGGCATCGACGCATTGGTCCCGTTCTACACCAACTCCACAACGCGGCGCAGTGCAACGCCAATCTGGGTGATGCTTCCCGCGGTCAAGCCAACCATCGACGTTGCGTCCGACACGACGTCCAGTCTCGATGAACCCGCCGCAGTCGTGGCGTCCGAGATCGCCGCTCCCGGCGACGGCGCCGAATTGACATCCGACAAGGTCAATCCAGTCCCGCACGATGAGGTTGCCACGGTTCCTCCGGTGATGCCTGAACCGGGTCGGTTCGCGTCCGATCAACATGTCCACCCATCCCCGGAAGGTGAGACGCCAGACCACGAACTATCACCGTTGTCGCAAGAAACGACCCCGGATCACCACGACGGGGACAACGCAGCATCGCCCACGGCATCCGTGCCGAAGGAGGACGGCGACGGAACTCTTCGCCCTGCCGCCAACGACTGACCCCCGCGCCCCTGGCGCACATCCTGGCTCATGGGCCGATGCCTTCGCGTCATGGGTTGACTCGGGCTTGGTCGCGGCGCGTCCGATCGAGGGATCAGAACCCGGATCAGTGCGCCTGACCTACGCCATTGGTAATCCTGCCGCGCGCGACCACGTCTGGGTCGTTGCCGATGGGGATGGTCACGCAGGTGCACGCATTGCCTGGGCAGTCATCGAGGCACTCGTTGGCACCCGCCAATCCCGGTACCGTCAACTGCTGCTTGGGCGCGCCCGCGTCTCGGTAATCCTCCCCGAAGACGCAACAACCCGGGCCATGGCAATCCGGTCCGTCCCAATCCTCGACGCCGTTCCAGCTTCCAGCGAACTTGCTCTCCTTCGGACGTTCGACGAAACTCCCCCTACCGTTGTCTTCCACGCGCAGGATTGGGGCCACCCTGCCGACACGGCGCACGCGGATGCTCCAAGCGGGGCAAGGCTCATCGAAAGCTTCACGATCAACGCCGACCTGCACCGGCATCTTGCCGAGGGCAACCTGAGACGACGCACATTCCTGGGCCAACTGACCGCACCGGCACGTGCACTTGCTCACCATCCAGATGCGCGGATTGGCGCTGCGGCCGCCGATGCCGTCAATCGTTCGGGATATAGCCTCCGCGACCGGCCGGCAGGACGCCGTAACCAGGAGACCAGTGGCACCGT
>DDYL01000213.1:0-1992 GCA_002347925.1 Chloroflexi bacterium UBA2235
AAGTGCGAACGCGCGACGGTGCTCAGCTGTGGATACACGGAGGCGGATTGATCTTCGGGCACCCCACAACCGATGATCGGTTCGGCGCGGAGATTGCACGCAACCTTGGGATCGTGGTTGCCTGGGTGCGATACCGCCTTGCTCCCGCCCACCCTTACCCAGCGTCAATTGACGACTGTCATGACGCATGGACGTGGCTCATGCGAAACGCCAATACCTTCGACATAAATCCGGCGCGGGTCGCTATCGGAGGCCAAAGCGCCGGTGGTGGTCTCGCCGCAGCCCTGGTGCAGCGGACTTGCGTCGGCCAACCGCCACACCCGGTGGCACAGTGGCTCTTGTGCCCGATGCTCGATGACCGGACCGGCGCCCATCGCGACCTCGATGCTGAAAAGCACGTCGTGTGAGACAACCGCCTGAACCTGTTCCGGAGGCGGGCGTACCTCGGAAGCATCCCCGGAGGATCAGCCACGCCACCTTTTGCAGTGCACGTGCGGCGCGACGGTGTGACAAACAAGCCACCGGTATGGATCGGCGTCGGCGTCATCGATCTCTTCTTCAATGAGCACGTGCCCTATGCCGAGCGTCTCATAGCGGCAGGAGTTCTACTCACCTTGGAGGTCGTCCCGGGGAGCGCCCCACGGCTTTGAGCGGTTGGGAGCGTCAACGGAGACGGCGTCTGCATACCTGCGCCAGGTGCCTGAGTGGGTTGGGCAGGCCATCGCGGCCTGCCCACGATAGGTGCACCAAGGGCTACATGGACGATGCGGGCAATGCAGCCAAAATGTCCTCACGAATCGCGTCCGGGGAGGTCTGGGGCGCGTACCGCTTGACTGTTCGCCCGTCTGGCGCCACCAGGAACTTGGTGAAGTTCCACTTGATCGCGTCGATGATGAAGCCGCCCGCCCGATCCTTCAGGAATGCAAAGACCGGGTGCGCACCCGAACCATTCACGTCCACCTTGGTGGAAAGCGCGAAGTCGACTCCATAGTTCATTCGGCAGAATTCCTCTATCGTGGCGTCGTCGCCCGGCTCCTGATGCGCAAATTGGTCGCATGGAAAACCGATCACAACGAGGCCTCGATCCTTGAATTCGGAATGGATCGACTGTAATGCCTCGTACTGGGGAGTTAGGCCACACTTGCTTGCGGTATTCACAATGAGAAGAGTCTTGCCCACGTGGTTACCGAGTGCCACCTCCTCGCCTCTGTTTGAGGTGTACGTCAAATCAAAGATGGTCTGGTCATTCTGCGACATTTGGAAGGCTTCCTTTGAGGATGTGTGCCAAAGGGTCCCGGCTCAGCACTTGAATTTCAACCATTCATTACCCATCCGTGGCGGTCAAGGAAATGCGGGTCACTGTCACGCACTTGAAGCGCGGTGACGGTGCTTTCCTCTGCGGCGTGCAAGAATGCCTGAAGCGGCAAACTTGAGCGCACCGAGGAATTCCGACATGTCGACCGAACCGATCCGTCTCGTCATCGCCGGACTCGGCGCAATCGCGCTGAACCAGTACCTGCCCCAGATCCGTGAGATGCACGGCGTGAAAGTGGTTGCCGCGTGTGATCCACGGAGTGGATGGGCCGAACGGCAATGCGCGCACCTCGGCATTCCACACGCATTCACCGACGTTGCAACGATGCTTGCAGCCGTCAAAGCCGATGCATTGGTCAACTTGACAAGCATCCCAGCCCACTTCAGCGTCAATCTCGCCGCTTTGCGGGCAGGACTTCACGTGTATTCCCAGAAGCCGTTGGCGGGTTCAGTCGCCGAGGCCAGCCAGCTGATCGACGAGGCACACGCGCGTGGGCTTCGGATCTCGGCATCGCCGATTCACATGCTGAGGCCGGAAATCCAGGAGGTCCGGCGTCTGGTTGATGCCGGTGCACTTGGAAAGGTGTCCCTAGCACGGGTTTCGGCATCCCACGGTGGACCTGAATACTTCCAATACCGCGACCACGACCCTTCGTGGTTCCACCAACCCGGTGCGGG
>DDYL01000213.1:2031-9574 GCA_002347925.1 Chloroflexi bacterium UBA2235
GCCGAACCGGTGCGAACCGTGCGGTCGGGAGCGTTCGACGGCAACAAGATCACCACCGAAGTGCCTGACAACTACCTGATCACCCTCGACTTCGGTCACGCGACCTTCGCGGTCGTTGACAGCAGCTTCTGTGTCAAGGCATCGAACGCACCAACGTTGGAACTTTTCGGCACACGCGGAACCGTCTCAATGGGACGACCCGGAAGCGACCGCGGGACATCGCCCACCTTTGATCTCTACCAGGATGATGCTATCCACGGGATCCGTGGTTGGGTGACGCCGATGCTTCGAATCTCTCGGGCTGGTCAGGCAGTGGGCGTAGCCGACCTGGTTGCATCGATCCGCGAGGGACGCGCCCCCGTCCTGACGCCTGAACACGCCCGCCATGTATTGGAGATCATGGAGGCGTGTCCCATCGCTGCATCTGAAGGGCGGACCCTCCAGTTGCAAACCACGTTCTAGTCCGAGCCGGTGCAGGTCACTTGATCCATTGCAGGTTTAGCCTCCGCGCACGCATCCCAAGACGCACCGTGGCGGCTTCAACTCGGGAGGCCGCTACGCCCACGTCATCGGTGGAGTGTCGCCCTTAGCCCAACTCCTGGATCGGTCCGAGGACGGCGCCTCCGTCAATCACCCACTCCGAGCCCGTGCTGTACGTGGCTTCTGAAGCCATGAAGAGCATGAGGCGCGTGACCTCATCGACGGTCCCCCAGCGGGCGATCGGCTGCGATGCGGTCATGCCGTCACCCATGCCAGCGGTCATCGGGGTCGAGATTGGCCCGGGATGGATCGACATCACCCGGATGCCAGACGGCCCGAGTTCGAGCGCCGCGCTCTTGGTCAGGCCTCGAACACCCCACTTGGACGCGGTGTAGGCACCAATTGATGCATATCCCATCAATCCAGCCGTGGACGAGATGTTGATGATTGCGCCGCCCTTGGACTTCTTCAGGGAACCCACGGTCGTGTGCATACCAAGCCACGTGCCAGTGAGATTGATGTCGATGACCCGCCGGAACTCCTCGGGCGTCATCGAATCGATCCCTCCAAAAGCAACGATGCCAGCGTTGTTCACAAGAAGGGTCACTGGCCCGAATTCGCTTTCGGCCGTCTGTACCGCCCCTTCCCAATGAGAGAGGTCGGTCACGTCCAGATGGACGTACCGGACAGAGGTGCCAAGTTCGGCGGCCAGTGCCTTGCCCTCTACGTCGAGAACATCACCAAAGACGACCTTTGCACCTTCAGCGACGAGACCCCGGACATGCGACGCACCCATGCCTCGTGCCCCACCACTGACAAGAGCAACCGTTGACGAGAAGCGGTTCATGGAAACCCTCCGGACGTGACCAACGCTTGCCAGCGTGGGCCAGTAGGAAGACAGGACGCGACGAGGTCAGTTTGGTGGCGCACGCCAAGCACGGTTCACTTCCATGCTCATTCATACGCCGGCACCCCGGATCGGGGCCAACGGCTCGCGTCTACTCCGTCCTCCTGTGCATATCGTGGCAGGTCACATCCGTCCTCGGCATCGGGGAATGCCCGGAGACAGGGGTAGTACGGTGTTTCGCGGGCAATCACTGCCAGGATGGCTTCAACAGGTCCGGTCCCGGACGGTAGATTAGTTCAATGACTAATCGGCGCGAACTCGACCTGGTCCTGATGGGTGCTACCGGCTTTACCGGCCGTCTGGTGGCGACCCATCTCGCTCGCCATGCGCCGGGGACGCACCGGATCGGGATTGCAGGGCGCAGCATCTCACGACTGCGGGAGGTTCGGGACCAACTCGGCGCACGGGCCTCGCAGTGGGAATTGATCGAAGTAGACAGTAGCGACAATGACCGCCTGCGCCAGATGGCCGCCAGAACACGCGCAATCGGTTCCACCGCCGGTCCCTTCGACGCGATTGGTCTTCCTCTCGTGCATGCCTGCGTCGCCGAGGCCACCAACTATGCCGATATCACCGGCGAGACAACGTTCATCCGGCAAAGTATCGACCTTGCCCATGAGCGGGCAGTTGCAAATGGCACACGCATCGTGCACGCATGCGGGTTCGATTCGGTTCCATCCGATCTTGGGACACAGTTCCTGGCCTCATCACTCGGCGAACCCCTCGCGCGTGCCAGTCTTGTCACTGGCGAGACCATCGGCGGCTTCAGCGGTGGCACCGTCGCCTCAATGGTGGCAATTGTTGATCGTGCCCGACGCGACCCAGAAGCACGGGCCCTCCTGTCCGATCCATACGCCCTCAGTCCCGATCGGTCCACCGAACCAGACCTCGGCAACCAGACCGACTTCTTCGCGCCAGGATTCGACCCATTCACGGGCCGGATGCTCGCCCCGTTTCTCATGGCCCCGATAAACACGCGGGTGGTGAGGCGTAGCAACAGTCTTCAGCAGTGGATTTACGGAAGATCGCTGCGGTATTCCGAGGCGATGCGCATGCCCGACGGACCCGCGGGACGCTTGATGGGGTTCGGGCTTCTGGCCGGGATAGCGGGACTAGGCGCTGCGCTCGCCGTCCCACCGTTGGCGCACCTGGTGGAGAGGCTCCTGCCGAAGTCCGGAGAGGGTCCGTCTCCTGATCTCCAGAGGCGCGGTCGCTTCTCGCTGACCATCCATGGCGAGGCCGTCGGATCGGGACGCCGAGGCCGGGTGGTCGTGACCGGAGATGGGGACCCCGGCTACTCTGCGACCTCCCGAATGTTCGGCGAGGCGCTTCTGCTTCTCTCTGACGGCAACAGAGTGGAGTCGCCCGCCAGGGCAGGAGTACTCACCCCCGCAACGGCTTTCGGGCCCGCCCTTCGCGAGCGCCTACTCACCCGGGGGTTCACATTTGCCTACCACGATCAGGTTTGACCATAGTGAATGCCGGGGATCCCAGTCGTGCGCCGCTTTTAGCCACGGGCCCTGGACCGGTTGGTCCCCAGCTATACGGCCGGAGGGTCTCCGTGGACAACGCCGTAATCCCGGTAGGCGCGTGCGTCGGAAAGCATTGCCCTGATCGCTTCGGAAAGTGGTGCTGACCGGTAGAAGCCCGACATGACGGCCAGGTCACCGATTTTGCTGGTCACCACGAACGTCGGACGCTGCGTGGCCCCAGTTGCGTGAAATGCATCAGTCGAGGCGCGGACGCGTGCCTCGGTAGTCGGATGGGTGGCGCGTTCACGAAGCCTTTCCCGATCAATGCCACTCGCTGAAGATGCAATTTCAACCGAGATATCCATCTCCCCGATCCGATGCCCGTCACGCAGTGCCCCCGCGGTCAGGGCACGGCGCACGTTGTCCCCGGTTGCACCCAGCGTGCGGGCCGCTTCCGCAACCAGATTCGGCGCCAGGTAGATGCCGGCCCGGGTCGCGTCAAACCACCCCGAGTCCATAACATAGCCAGACTGTGCGATCTGTGCACTGCGTCGGTAGAACCAATCTGCCTGCTCGCGGGAAACCGGGACGCCGTCAGGGTTCATGAGCGCTATCGCCCAATCGAACGAAACCTCGTCAGGAAACCGGCTTTTCGCCTCATCCCACGCGGGTTCGGCAAGGTTGCACCATGACGACAGCACTTCGAGGTAATACGTGACCTTGACCAGCGATCCTGCAGTTTCAGTCATCCTGCGCCTCCCAAATATGGGAACGGACCACTTGGCCCCCGGATGACTTCACGACGTCGGTCCATCACAAAAACAAAAGTGGGCCAAGCCCCGGAGTGTCTCATTTGCGGAAGACACCTGATCTGGACCATCTCCGATTACGCGGAAGTAGCCGGTCTCAGTGTCGCAATCTGAATACGGTCATTACCGGTGTCCGCCACCGCTACGTCTCCATCGGCTCCAACCGTGACTGACATGGGCATGACAAACTCACCGGGTGCCGTGCCGGCAGGACCTCCCCAGAAATCCCACGTCCTCGCATCCGCATTCCGGACGACGATTCGATGATTTCCACTGTCAGCGATGAGGGTCCTTCCAGTCTGATCTACCGCGATACCGGTCGGCATTCGGTAGTCCCCACCCCGGAGCGGATTATGTATCGCAGGCGCCGGCCACACGTCCCATCCACCTGAACTCTCCGGTCCAACNNATCCTGCCATCGCGACCCACGCCAACCCCACGCGGTGACGCAAACTCGCCGGCACCACCGCCACTCTTTGGCGCACCCCGCACCGTCCGTCCCCAGACGGCAAGCGACCGGCCATCGCGATCGAACAACTGGATACGATGGTTCCCGGTGTCGGAAACGATGATCCGGCCGGCTTCATCGGCGACCGCGTCGCTGGGTCGAATGAACATCCCCTTGCCCGTTCCGGAAGTGGTCCCGCCAATAACCCCAAGGATCCGGGGGGAAACCACAGATGAGAGGTGGACAATGCGGTGGTTCCCGGTATCGGCTACAAGGACCGTGCCGGATGGGGTCAGTGCCACACTGCCAGGTCGACGGAACAACGTGCCGGCACCAGTGACATCCCACGGCGTCGCCGGGGATCCGTCATTTGCAATTAACCAGACCCGGTCGTCATCAGCAAGCGTTACGAGAGCGACCCCACGACGATCCATGGCAATGCCGGTCGGGGTCATGAAACCACCGCCCGACGATGCGGCGCGTCGCGCAAGGATCCTCCACGCGGAAACCGATGGAACGGCCTGTCCAGCGGGAATCGCATCCGACGAACCAGCCGTCGTATCGGCTTGCGCAGGCACAGTGGCATCACTGCCCGTAACGGCACTTGCAAACATGACCGCCGGCATCGTGAAACCTGTCACCGCGGCCACCGCAGCCAAACCGGCCAGTCCGCGCCGGCCACGTAGGATATTCCTCAATCCGCCCACCCATTAATCCGACAGACAACACTCCGTCGAGAACTCTTTTCTAAATCGTGCGCCACGGAGGCCGGAATCAGGTCCCTTCCATGTAAACGTCTTGTTAAGGAATTGCGGCCGGCCTCGGCGAGGGTTGCGACCGGACTGACACTTGCCTGCCCGAAACACGGTGGAAGTCGTCAGGTCAATCGTTGAAAGCCCGGGGGAAACCCTGTGTCACAACCCGCCATTCTCCGTACCTTCAAAGGTGAAGCGGGTTTCGGAACAGACGCGCGCTGATCGGGTCGCGCAAGAATCCCACACGGAGACGAACCAACGGTGTACCGGCGAGCACTTGACATTGCCATTCACGCTGCATCGAATGCGGCGCACCAGATCGTCTCCAAAACAACAGCACCTGGAGTACCCGCTGCAGGCACAACTGGCGGCCGTGACATCCTGGCAATTGACGCCTCCGCTGATGAAGCGATCCGGGATTACCTGTCAAATGCATTTCCGGCGTGGGGCATTGTCGGAACGCCCGATGCGACCACGCCCCGATTCGATTCGCAACATGAATCGGATGAGCGACATGTCTGGATCATCGACCCCGGCCCCACCACCGTGGGCGCTTCCGACCGACTGACCGGACTTACGATCAGCATCGCCCTCTTACGCAATGGGGTACCGGTGCTGGGAGTCGTCCACGCAGTCTTCACTCCGCATGGTGCAGCGGATTGTTTCTCCTGGGCAGAAGGCTGCGGCGAGGTGCACCGGAACGAGTCACCGGCACCACGAGCCTCCTGGCCCGACTCGATCGATGCATACACAGTCGTGGCTGTGCCAGCTTCCAGTGAATCTGACCCTCGCGCGACACTCAAATGCGTCGCGCCCGGCCGCTTTCTGGCTGTGGACGATCTTGCATATCGACTCGCCCTCACTGCGGTGGGTGACGCCGATGGTGCGGTGTCGTATTCGACAAGGCCGACGTCACGGGAGACCTTAACTTCCGGAAGCGCACACGCATCCTCGGGGTACTGCGCCGGACACGCACTCCTGATCGGTGCTGGCGGAACGCTTGTCGATCAGGATGGGATCGCTATCTCGTATTTGGCCGATGGCACGATGTCCCGGGCGGTGCACGGTGTCTTCGCGGGGTCCCGAGGGTTTGTGGAAACCCTGACGAAGCGTCCGTGGCACCCAGTGTCCGGTTCCGGTTTCGACGACGGATCCCTCCTAAAACAGTTTGTGCCGTTGGCAACAACTGCGACACACCGGACGATCAATCCAGATGCCCTGTCTCGCGCCCAAGGTTGCCTCCTTGGCCAGTTCTCGGGCGATGCCCTAGGTTCGTTGGTCGAGTTCAAATCCGCCGACCAGATTGCGCGAATGTATCCCGATGGCGGACCGTTCAATTTGGTTGATGGCGGGCACTTCGACACGATTGCCGGGCAACCTACCGACGACTCCGAGATGGCCCTCATGCTCGCGCGCACCCTCATCGACCGGGGCGGCTGGGATGCGGAGGCCACCGGGGCCTCGTATGCACGATGGTGTCACGGATGGCTTTTTGAAGACGCCCGTCGGCAACACTCCTATCCAAACCGGGCGACACCGTTCGACATCGGGAACACCACTTCAATGGCGTTAGGTCCCGTTACACAACGGGATGTCGACGGCGGCGAGGTACTGAACAGGCTTGCCCAAACAGCGTCGACAACGACCCAGGCAAACGGCGCGTTGATGCGCGTCGCTCCGCTCGGTGTCTGGGGATCTTTCAGACCAGCCGGAGACGTTGCCGAGGCGGTCAGGGCCGATGCATCGCTGACCCACCCGAACCGTGTGTGCATCGCAGCTTCAGCAACTTTTGCACTGACCATCGCGCATGCGGTCAGGACGCACACCAGTCCGCGAGACTTGTGGGATTTCGCCAGGAACCACGCCAGACATGTCGAACAGTGTGAGGAAGTTGCCGACGCCATCGACGCGGCCGATGTCGGTCCTCCCGAGGATTTCCAGACAAACATGGGTTGGGTCCTAATTGCAATCCGCAACGCCTTCTACCGCCTGCTTCACTCGGCCACGCTTCACGACGGGGTCATCGGAACCGTGCGAGCCGGTGGCGACACCGATACAAACGCTGCAATTGCCGGTGCCCTCCTTGGAGCCACGTACGGGCGTGACGCGATACCGGCCCAATGGCGTCGAATGATCGTGACGTGCAGGCCGGCCGTGATCCCTGAAAGCGACGGCGCTGCCCCAAGGATCATGAAGCCACGGCCCGCCGCGTTCTGGCCAGCAGACGCGTTCGCGCTCGCCCAAAGGTTGCTCGAGGTCTAGCGCCAGATCCGAACCCAACCCTCACATATCGCTGCCACGCGGCGTCGGTTCACCGGGGTGTCAGGCGGATTGAAACGGGGAACCCTGTTTCCAAAGCGCCACCGCAAATCAGGCCCCGGAGTGGGACAGATGAACCAGTTGCAGGAGTTGATCATCACCAGACTGCGCGAGCGGGGGGTCGAGTTCTTCGAAACCGGGGGCGGCGCGGGCTTCAACGGAACGGCATGCAAAGTGCCGATACGGATGTCGATCAGGATCCGTGGTTCCGAAACGATGGCCGGACACGCGCTTCTGGCGCTCTCTGCAACCACGATACCTGCGTCACTTGCGCCGAGGCCGACTGCCGCCGGCCAAGCCCGGCGCGACCGAGAGGCACCACGCGGGCCAGCTGATCCGCCGATCGAATTCTC
>DDYL01000213.1:9591-10693 GCA_002347925.1 Chloroflexi bacterium UBA2235
TTGTCTTCTCTGGGAAACATGATCCGATTTGATTGGGCAGTACCCGTGACACTGTCCACGGATTTGACAGTAGTGGGAACCCTCATCGACGTTGCCCAGTCGGTCATGGAACGGTTCCTGCCGGCAATCGAGGGCGTCGTCGTGGAAGGGTTGTCCGCGGAAACTGCCTTGAGGCGTCGGGCACCAAACGGAGCCGTCGGTCAAATCCAACAAGAGGACTGACGTGCGGACCCGGGCACCAAGGAGCCACCGCTTCACGTCATGCAATCATGTGCCTGACCATGGAAAACACAGGCGAAACGGCGGGCAATCTGGAGTTCATAAGCTGGGCACGAGGTTGGTCAAACCCGTCCTCAGTTCGATTGCCGGACGGAGCCACCTTTCCGGAAGCGATCCAAGTCCTTGCTGACAATCTGGCTTCGGCGATTGGAGAACTCTTGAGTGCGGGAGGCTCCCGTACGGCAGATCTGACCCGAGTTGAGCTGTGCCGTGAGGCGCTGGCGACCGCGCTCCAGGGCGAAGCAATCGCCTGCCGAGATCGTTTCTCTACGTCAAGCGACCTTCGGGACATTGCCCTCGCCATTTTCCACCGCCAGGCCTCGCTTGACGCGACAGTTCCCGAAACCATCGAATTCGCCGAGCGTCAAGTGGACTTCGCGCTAGATCTCCGCGCACGTCACACAATTGACCCGAGTGACAAGCCAGCGCTCGACCGCGCGATAGAGATGGTGACTGCGGCTCAGACGTCTCTGCTTTCCCGGGGTTCCATCCCAACGAATGCAGCACCAGGGTCTCGTCAGCGGTCCGCACCATTCCGTGCAACCGAGGCACTGGCTGACCTGCTTGGCGAGCGCTTTGAAGACCGGAGTGACCCCCTGGATCTTGACCGCGCCATCGAAGTGGCCACCGTCGCACACAACCTTGCTTCCGGGGACCGAGAAGCAACTGCAGCCGCAGAGAACCGCTTGGCCCTCCTGCTCCGTCTCCGGCACTACCACCGGGGCGATCACGCCGACCTTGATCTCGCGATCACGCACGCCGAAGCATCCGTGTTGGGAACAGACCCGACCGACCCGATGTACCCGGTGAGATTGGGCAACCT
>DDYL01000213.1:10708-12322 GCA_002347925.1 Chloroflexi bacterium UBA2235
TCGCCTCACGAACGGCGACGCCTGCTCGGAAACCTCGCGATTCGCCTCCGGACCCGTCACAACCAACGGGCTGACCCTGCTGACCTCGATGCGGCGATCGAGTTCGAGGAGGAGGCCATGACCCTGGCACCACCGGGAACAACACAACCCCTCTGGCTGCTCAACAACCTCGGGATCAGCTTGAGCACACGGTATTCAAACCGTGGAAACCCGGCCGACCTAGACAGGTCCATCTCCCTCGCCGAAGAGGCATTGGCACTATCGCCACCCGGGAACGCCGATCGACCATCGCGCCTGAACAACCTCAGTCTTGTGATCAGCACGCGATATGAACATCGAGGCGATCCGGCAGACCTGGATAGATCGATCGACCTATCGGCACAGGCAGTTGCCGAGTCCCCGGAGGGAAGTCCATTCCTCGCGATGAGGCAGCACAATCACGGAACCCATCTTGCAATCCGCTACGACCGCCAGGGTGACCCGGCAGACCTCGACCTCGCCATCGACCTCGCTAGATCTTCGGTCGCCGGGACCCTTCCAGAAAGCCCGGAGCGACCGGCCAGGGTGGCAAACCTTTCGCAACGCCTCGGGGCGCGGTTCTCCGGGCGAGGGCGACGCGAGGACCTTGACGAGGCTATCAACTATGCTGAAGAAGCATTGGCGGATACCCCGGAGGCAGGACTCGAACGGTCGGCGCGGGTCGGAAATCTCGCAATTGCACTTGGTCAACGATGGCGCCGTGATGGTTCCCCGGCTGACCGGTCTGACCTTGACCGTGCAATCTCCCTCACCGAAACGTCCCTCGCGCTCATGGAAAGCGGCAACCCTGAGAGGGCCACGCGCCTCGCTTCGCTCTCGGGTTTTCTGCGTTGGAGGCACGACCAAGGGTCGGATCGTGCCGACTTGGAAGCCGCGCTCCAATTCGCCGAGGACGCCCTTTCGGGAACCGCTGATGGACATCCAAACCGTGCAGCTCGCCTTGCCAGCCTCGCCAGCTTGTTGGAGGTGAGGGGAGCCCAAGCAGACCAGGTACGGTCAATCGCCCTGCACCGGGACGCCTGGGCCAGGGTGACCGGAACGGCAGGCTTTGCTGGTTTTGCGGTCGTGGGCATCGGAAACGGTCTGGCATCCGCCCTCCGGAACCTGCGTTCGGAAAAAGGTTCGCCTGTTCTCACCACGCAACCTAAGCCATCCATCGGTGCAACGGACCACGAGGATGCCGATCATCCTGGCAATGAACTCCTCGCGGTGCTTTCGGTCACTTTGGATGCGCTGGACGCCTACCTTGCCCGTCTGCCTCTCGATGCTGAAGCTGACGCACTCTTCGCGGTCGGGACCTACGGTCACCTGTACGGCTGGCTCATAGAAGAGACTGCGACCGTCGCCCAAGCGACGATCGATGCGGGATTGCCAGCCAATGATCTCCTCCGCGCGACATTCGGGGCAATAGAGCGCAGCAAGGGACGCAGGCTCGCCTCGCGGCTTCATACGGGGAAACTTCAACCCACTGCCGAGACCCAGCCGCTCGTCGATGCCCTCGAACGACTGAAGCCCGAACTTGACCGACTCGAAACCATCCTGTTCGGCGGAGGCGCTTCCGCGCCGATGCTCGGG
>DDYL01000213.1:12333-14212 GCA_002347925.1 Chloroflexi bacterium UBA2235
CAAGAACGCAAACGGGACGCTCCGGAAGGAATGCGTTTCACCGGTTCGCAAGAGACAGGGGCTGCGTGGCACGGAAGCTTGGCCGAAGAAGACTTTGCCCGGCTCGTGGCCAGGCATCGGTCACTGCGGGCCGATTTTTCGGAGCTACTCCGCCAGATCGAGCGATCAGACCGGAGCTACGCAACAGCCCGTGGATACGCAGCCCCCCGACCGATTTCCGAAGTCGCATCGGCGCTGCCCGTAAACGGCGTGCTGGTAATGTTCGCACCGCTCGAGACCCGCACCATCGCCATGGTACTCGCCAATCCATTCTCCAAATCCACGAAATCCGAGGAAAACGGGAGTGGAGAGCCCGCCACGGTCGATGAACCCAAACTTGCCATGGCATCCGTGGACATTTCAGATGCCCAGTGGTCGTCGATCACCGAACAGGCACTGACCACGGCAGCCGATCTCGGAGGGACTGATCCCACGGCACTCACTCAGCTTACCCACGATCTGGAAAGGGCATTGAGAGGCATTTCCGACCGCGTAATTCCGGTGATTGCCCCGCTGCTGGAAGCAGCAACCGGACGTGAGGAACTTCTGTCCCGGGATCGTGAACCTGCGTCCCCACACTTGGTCCTCGTGCCCACCGGAGCCATGCATCGCCTGCCACTGCACGCCCTGCCATGGGCGCCACGCGGGATCTCCCGTTGGGACCGGGAAACCAGACTGACTGACCGGTATGCCGTGACCTACGCCAACATGGCCGATGTCCTTCCTCTCGTCACATCCCGACGGGTCGTTGCGGACGGTATTGCGTCGTTGGCCCCAGGTCTCGGCTTGCGGGTCGGTGACGAAGCACCTCACGCAACCGTCGCACTTGCAGCAGCCCTCGCGCGAGCCGCCGATGAGAGGCATAGCAATGGCGAAACCATGGCCCAGACTGTGCAGAGGTCCACACTCGGGCCTGGACTTCGAGATACGGCAATGCGGTCCATCAGTCGGATCACCGGGCAGGTATCACTTCGGGTGCGGGAAGACGCCTCCCGCGACGCAATCCTGACCCGGGCGTGCCTTGCAGGGAAGAGGTTCGGGTTTGTCGCAACCCACGGGCGCGCCGGTGGACTGATCGACTCGGGCTTGCTGGTCCACTCGGGGAGGTCAGTGCCAGACCGGCCATCAACATCTCTGAACGAAGCGCTGACTGCCGACCGTAACCAAGACGCCCATCCCAGCGACTACTCCGAAGGCACATGGGTGACGTCCGCCGAATTGCTTGCCAGGATGGATCTTGGCGGGGTGGATCACCTGCAACTTTTGGCGTGCAGCACGCACGCGGATGACCCTGCGCCCGGCGACCACCTTTCTGGCCTGCTCACGTCCCTGCTTATCCGAGGAACACGAAGCGTTGGCGGAACCCTTTGGCCGGTTGACGAGGTGGCGGCCGTACTGGTCGGGTGGCACATCGGTAATGCCTTGATCCTCGGTGAGACGAACAAGGCGGATGCACTTCGCGTTGCTACCCGATGGTTGCGGAACGCCACCCCGTCCGAGGTCGCCGAAGTCCTGACGCACCTCGGAAAAGCACTCACGAACGTCCTCCCGGTCAATGATCCGGCACACGAAGCGGTTCAGGCGCTTGCGTCCCGTTTCGCCTCCCTTGAGTTCGGTGACGCCAGACCATTCGCGGAACTCGCCCATTGGGCTCCGTACGTGATCCACGGGGCCCCGTGCGTCGGCGAGTCAATCCAAGTCTGAATGTCAGATTGGTGCTTCATTGGGTGAATTCATTGGCTATTTGTCAAGACAGGTGTTGGACCATAAATATCCGTGAACACACAAGCCCTCACACCATGCATCCATGTGACGTTCATAAAAATGAATGAACGTCAAT
>DDYL01000213.1:14250-14736 GCA_002347925.1 Chloroflexi bacterium UBA2235
GCGTGGTGTCAGGTGGTCGGAGCGCGCGTGCCCAGTGTTCGGCATCACTACATCCAGGCGAATCCTGGTACGCGTCGGGGGTGGGCGACCCAAGACTGGCGGTGACCGTCAAGCTCACGTGTCCGGGACATGTGCAGGATCCGAGCAATCCGCACTGAGTGAACCCGGTGCATCCACCAGACCAGTTCCGGACCTACTTACACTCAGGCCGGTACCCGTAAAATTGCGTCGCACTCGCCATTGCCGTGTGAGGCTTTCGGGGCTTTTTCAAGCATTTTGGTATCGGGAAGAGCCTTTGGCCACAATTCGGAACCTCACTGCTGTCCCGGAGATGCCTGCGACCCAAGCAGGTGATCAATTGGCCCGCCAAGCGGCCAGCGGGACTGACACGCGTCAAGCCGTCGAGTGGGATTGGTTCGCTGCGGAACGATTGGCAATCTCAGTTGCCGGCTCTTCGGACGATGCTCTGGATGATGTGCACACCAT
>DDYL01000213.1:14767-20586 GCA_002347925.1 Chloroflexi bacterium UBA2235
ATCGCCGCGAACAAGCTGACCGACATACGACGGGCGGCGACACGGCGACGTCAGCCTCGGTTCCGCCGCCCGAACGGGCCGATCGTCGGCCCAGAAGTCTGGCGACGCTACCCACCGTTCTTCCTTATTGTCTCGGCTGACACCGTCGCAGAGAGGGAACCGCTGGTTTCGACCGGACCCGAAATACCCGACACGGATCAGGCGTCCCCTTCCGACACGGTTGAACAGGCGGAGTCAGAGCAGCACGCACGTCAGATCGTCGGGGCGACACTGCGTGGGTTGCGTCATTCAGACATTGAGACCCTCGACTTCGCCCTTCTCCAGTACACACCGCTAGTCCATGGAAACCGTGTCGACGAGGCCCTCGCCGCCCACCTGTCTCAAAAGGGACCGCGCGCGATCACCCGTGACGCCGCCCGGCGCCGATTGACTGACGCGCGCATACGGCTCGAAGACGCCATTGTTGGCCAACATCGCGAAGTGCTACTCGGGACCTTGCAACACATTCCTACACATGAGCTTGGGCATCAACTTCGTTCGGCGCTGCTGGCGTACCTCACGATGGTCGGAACCCGTCCACGAGAGGTCGTCATGGACACCGCTTTACAGACCCTTCGCGCAACCGTTGACCCAAACGGACTGACGTGGCCCGACCGCCCAACCCTAGCGAGCGCGGTTGCCGCCGGACTTCGCCAACTCTACGCCCGGCATCAGGCGCTGTGGGGTGAACCATTCTTTGCGCACTCGGAGGAACCGCACCCCTCCCGCGGGGTTCGGAAGTGATGCGCGGTGATGAGCGTCATCGGTACCACTGGGTCCAGGATGAACCGCCTGGCGGAGGGTTGAAAGACCGGAACGATGACCCTCTGGCGGATCCATCGTGGGGACTGGACGCCGGGATGGGTCTGGTTGCACTTGCTGAAGCGACCAATCTCTGGCCCCTCACGTATGACTGGGACCGATCCACCGACGATCACCGTCTGCACGTGCGTCGGCTGTCAATCTTCCTCGCTCATCGGTCAACGCGGGCGGCATCCGAAGCGGTCCGGCATCTCGGCGAATTCCTCGCCGGAATACGTCGCGGTTCTGATCGGACGATTATCAGCGTGGCTTCCGAAGCCGGCATCGACCCAGTCGCCCTGAGCCTTCTCGAAAACGGGGGATTGCACGTCGACGAACTGTCGCAGGCCATGGTGGACCGCCTTGCATGGGCGATGCGCACGACACCCGATCACCTTCGTTCAGTCACGCGCGCCGGGCTAGAGGCAAGGCCACTTGAGCCTGCCTTTCCGACCGAGCACGCCCAAAGCACAGTCGACCCCGACCTCGGAGACGTGCTTGGCGTCCTTTCGATCGCCAGGCGACGGCCGGAGTTCCCGGTGGCGATGTTGGGATGGACCGGATCCACGGTCAATCCCGATTCGAACCGTTTGCAAGGACCCGAACCCGGATCAGGCGGTCAAGGTTCCAGTCTATCCACGAGGGTGCTGACCCACGTCCTTGCGTGTTCCCCCTTTACCGTGTCCATGCCCGACGGAAGTTCGCTGCACTTAGCGCCAACAATCCGGCCTGACAGTGATCGGCGTCCTGGGCACGCCGAAGTGATCATCGGTGTTCGCGACAACGCTGCACGTCCGGTTGACGACCTCGAAGTAAGACTTGTCCTACGGAGCGACACGTTACCGGGAAGCGACCCGTCAGCCGTGACGAACGCAAGTGGGAGTGCGCGCGTGCGCGACGTCTGGCTTCCTGACTTGATCCAAGCGACCCGGGATGGACTTAGACTGCCGATATCAGTTACCCGGTAAATCACAACATCCGCAAGGCAGTCAGCTCGCTATTGGGAGCAGGCTGACCACACCAGTTGTGGCTGTGGCATTACGGAACCTTCGTGGGTGCTGCAGTCGCCGCGGGCGGGGCCGATCCGGTGGGTCGCGATGGAGGCGATGGGGCCCCGCATGTCGGGACGAGGAACGAAGCAAGTAACCAGACTGCACAGATCCTGACCCACAAGCCAACCCGACCGCCAGTGATTGCAATGCGCACTGGTTTCACCACACTGCCCTCCATACGAATGTACCGGGACCGCCGATCCAACTTTCCCGGACCACATCAACGCACATCGTCCCACATTCAACGCCATTTGCAGTCCCGAACCAGACGGCCGTTGGCCCAGAAATGCGCTTGCCATCGCGGATCCGTGGCAATCTCGTCCGCGCAATGGACCCCGTTGCGCTGCGGGCATGTACCGGGTAGGATGCGCCGGGGGCCGTCAAAAGGCATCAAGATGCGCGTTGCCCACGGGGGAGAAGAATGGACCGCACCATCATCAACTTGGCTGCTTCACGCCTGACGCGTCGAGCCGCGATGGCCACCGCAGGATTCGGGGGATTGATCGTTGCCGCGTGTGGAGGCGACGCTGCCCCCGCGGCGGCACCCACGGCAGCAAAACCCGCCGCACCGGCGGNNACGACTTCCGCACCGGCGGCAGCGGCGCCAACTACTGCGGCACCCGCACCGACGGCTTCGAAGGCTCCTGTGAAATTGCGGGTCATTGAGCGCACTCCGTCTGAAGAGGAGATCATGGGGCTACGCATCCCCATCTTCATGAAGGCGAACCCGTCAATCACCGTCGATGTCGAACTCGTTCCATCGGCCGAACTGATCACCAAGCTGCAGACCATGGCAGCGAGCGACACCTTGCCGGACAACGGTCACTCATACCTCGGGACGCAGAGTTACCACAACTTCGCCCTGGGCAAGGCATTCATCGATATCGAGAGTTACATCGCGCGGGACAAGATGGACCTCAAGCAGTGGTTCCCTGCCCTCGTGGAACTGATGCGCATCGATGGAAAGTTATACGGGCTTCCCTACAAGGGCCAGGTGCTTGGTGCCGGGTTCTATTACAACATAGACCTGTTCGAGAAAGGCGGCGTGGCAGTCCCGACCGACGCATGGACAACCGATGACCTCGTCAAGGCGGCGCAAAGGCTGACCGTCCGGCAGGGAAATGACACGTCGCAGTTCGGGTATTCCATCCAGACGTGGGGTGGCGAGAACCTCACCGCGCACCTTCGCGCATTCGGCGCTGACCCGTATTCGGATGGAGGGAAGAAGTCCACCCTCGATTCACCAGCCGCGCTGGAAGCCTTCCAGTGGTACGAGAACCTGTTCCAACGCGAACGGGTGATGGCACCGTTGGCCGATACACCGGCAATGTTTGTCGATGGCAAGGTCGCGATGGTCGGACGCGCCTACTTCAACTTCAAGACCGACCCCATCCTCGCGAAGGTCGGCGACAAGTTCAAGTGGGATGGCGCGATGATGCCGAAGAATGCCAAGACCGGAAAGCGGGGAGGCATGTTTGCGGGCGATGGGAATTCAATCACCCGCAACAGCAAGGCACCGGACGCGGCGTGGGAACTGCTCAAGTTCATGACCGACAAGGAATTCGGTGTGGGCCTTGCCCTCCAATCGAAGGGTTCGACCACTCCCGGCGGACGTCCTGACGTGTACAGCGACGAGCGGATCCTAAACCACCCACGCTTGCCGAAGCAGACGCAGAAGGCGCAGCTTGCGTCCGTCACCGAGATCAATGAACCGGCGTCACTTCCTTACAACTTCCGTGCGCCTGACGTGGAGGGAACGCGCGACCCTGAAATCACCAAGATAACCACGGGCGATGCAAAGGCGGAGATTGGCTTCCTCAAGGACCTGAATGCACGCATCCAGGTCATCCTCGACAAGCCCCGTCCGTAACCAATCGCGCTGCAGTCCCCGCGCCTCACCGGATCCACCGTGAGGCGCCTCTCTTCCAAGCTCAGCACCAATCGCTAGCAGAACCGGAGAACGGATCACCGTGCGGATTACCAAGGTCGAGACGATCCGGCATCCTGCGTTCCCACGCTTCACATGGCTGCACATGCATACCGCCGACGGTCAAGTTGGTCTCGGCGAGGTTGGACACTTCTCGACAGCCGCCGAGGCGATCATGCACGACCTGGCGCCGCGGTTCCTCATTGGTGAGGATGCGACCCGGATCGACCACCTCTGGACCAAGATCCACGACCATCTGGCGATCTTCACAATGGGTGGGTCGGAGATGCGCGCGCTCGGCGCCATCGACGTGGCACTCTGGGACCTGGCAGGCAAGCGACACGGCGTTCCCATTTACGAACTCCTGGGCGGAGCGAGCCGGGACACGATTCCCGTTTACAACACGTGCATCGGGTCGGACCCGATCCCAGACAACCGGCGGTTTCTCGAGGATGCCGGATCCCTCGCCACCGAACTCATCGACGAGGGCTTCGGATGCATGAAGATCTGGCCGTTCGATGGGTTCGCCTCCCGATCGCACGGGCAGCTCCTGTCAAATGGCGATCTTGATGCGGGCCTCGCACCCGTTCGGGCTATCCGGGACCGGGTCGGCGATGCCATCGGGATCGCAATCGAACTGCACGGGTTCTGGAACCTTCCATGCGCGCTCAGGATTGCCGACGCACTCCAACCGTACCGGGTCCAATGGATCGAAGAGGCCTTGTCGCCCGAAAGCCTCGGCGCACAGGTTGCGTTCGCGAAGGCGTGCCATACTCCCGTCGTCTCGGGGGAGCGTCTCGTCACCCGGTTCGCGTTCCGAGGATTGCTAGAGGCCGGTGGTGCGACGATCGTGAATCCTGATCTCACGTGGACGGGCGGACTTGGTGAACTGAAGCGGATTTCGACGATGGCCGAGGCATTCCGCATCCCCGTCAAGCCGCATAACGAGGGCGGGCCGGTCCACCACGTGGCGGCAATGCATGTCGCGGCCAATGTTCCTTCGCTCTACCTGCTTGAGATGGTCCGTCACAACACGCACCACCTATTCCCGCAGCTCGTGGACGAACTCCCGCCACTCGTGCGTGTGCCCGGGCGGGAGGGGCGCGCCGAGGCCCGATTGGCACTTCCCGCAGGTCCCGGACTTGGCATCTCGCTTTCCCGACGGATCACCGACGACCCATTGGCGACCCGAAGGTTTACCGCCTAGCCTCGCCTACCCGGGAACGCGCGTCGCGCGACGAACCCCGTCAAGTCCACCAATCCACCGTGCAGGCCAATGGTCCGAGATACTCGGAAGCCCGCAAATGCATCACCGATCGCAGGTGCCCGCCGGCAACTCGCTGCACCACCTGTGAGGGACCAGGGTCCATCCAATCCGGGTGAACTTCTGCCCATCCCATTCAAAGAAGTTCTTGACGGTAAGTGTCATGCAAGAATTGCACCATTCACCAAATGGGGCGAATGCACGGGAATACACGATTACCCCGGTGTTCGTCGTCGGCTGAATATATGCGTGGCGCCCAGACCTGACCCAGATCCGCCTGGTCTCACCCGGAAATATCGCGTAGCTGTACGTGAAACCACCACTACCCTGACCATGGATTGCCCCGAAGATAAGTGGCGGACCGCCGCTTTGCGCCTGAATGAGGAAGACGGAATCGAATTTGCGATCGAGCTTGTATTCGCCGAAGATCGTTCTCAGAAGCGCATCCAAGCTCGATCCGACTGCGCTTCGGTAGGGTTCCTCAAGGGAAGCAAGGAAACCCTCTTGGTCAAGGGTCGGTTGCACCGCAAGCGCCGAAAGTGAGACGGTATCTGGAGCTGCAGCCGCGGGAACCATTTGGTCGACCGAATGGGTTTGCACGGATCGCCGGTACGACTTGCCACTTTGTGAGCGTTCGGTTCCGAACCGCTCAACAACGATCTCGTCTGGACCGACGTCAACGCGCGGAAAACCGGCGAATATTTGACGGTCAGTCCCGCGGTCGTCCTCCTCGTCG
>DDYL01000063.1:0-152 GCA_002347925.1 Chloroflexi bacterium UBA2235
AGTTCCGCGAGTTCCTCGCCGCAGACTCGACCGCCCGCAAGGATGTCCTCGAGAAACTCTTTGGCACCGAGATTTACCGTCGGATCGAGAACCAGTTGCTCGAGGCGGAGAAGGCTGCCCGGCAAACCTTTTTGACGGCCGAACGCAACCTC
>DDYL01000063.1:212-4047 GCA_002347925.1 Chloroflexi bacterium UBA2235
GCCCTTGCTGCCGGCACCGCGGCTGTCACGCTTCTGGGCGACCGTGACGCTGCTGTCGCAGCGGTGACCGAACTTGAGACCGGATTGCCCGTGCATGAGGAGAACAAGGGACGCCTCGATGCTGGCCGGAGAGCGCTCCCGGTGAAATCCGTCGATGAGCAGGTGGCCTCCGCGCGCACTCGCCGCGACACCGCCTTGCAGGAACTCGTTGCCAGCCGTGCCGCCGCTGATGCCTCCCGCGAGGTCCTCGAGGCGGCCCGTGCCGTCCTTGAGGCGGAGGTGGCGCGCAGGCCCGAACGCGACCGCGCCGTCGCGAATGTGCAGGAACTTGAACGCTTGGGAGCAGAGGTTGCGACGCTCGAGACCCGGCGCGCCTCCCTCGTTGAGGCCCAAACCGCCGCGACGACGGCCAACGACGCCGTTACTGCCGCCGAGGCGGCGAACTCAGCAGCCGCGCAGGCGCTCGAAGACCTGCTTGCGCGCATCGGCACCCTCCGCGAGGGAGCGGCCAGGCTTGACGGCGCGCGTGCCGTCGCCGAAGGCATCGACCGCCAGGTGCAGGCGCGCGCCGACCTTGAGGCCAACCGAGCCAAGCTCGCCACCGCCGTCACCGCTCGCGCTGCCGCCGAGGCCAAGGCGACCCATGCCACCGAGGCCCGTTCCGCTCTTGAAGCACGCATTGGCGACCTCCGCGCCATCTCCGCCCGCCAAGAGGGTGCCGCCCTGCGTGTCACCTTCGCCGAGACCCGCCTGAAATCGTGCCAGAACCTCGATGCCGACCGCGAGGCCCTCGCGGTAGCGGAGGCCGCCCGTGATCGCGCGGTGGCTTCACATGCCACGACCGTCACCTCCCTGGAGGCCGCGCGCACCCACCGCGATGAAACCTTCCACGCGTGGACCGCCGGCCTCGCCGGGCGCCTCGCCACCAATCTCGCCGAGGGGGAGGCCTGCCCCGTCTGCGGGTCGGACCACCACCCGGTGCTTGCGACCGTCGCGGATGGGGCCCCAACGGACGAGGACCTAGACGCCGCCGACATTGCCCTCACGTCCGCGGCCGACGCCGAACGCCGCGCCGCCGAGGCCGTCGCGGCATGCCAAGCCGAGGTCCATGCCCTTGAGGGCAGGGTCGCCACGGCAACCGAGACCCTCGGCGACGACGCCACTGTGCCTCTCACCGAACTGCAGGGGCGCAAGGCGCAGGCCGACTCGGAGCTTGGTGCGATCGCCGACGCTACCGCCGAACTGGCGGGTGCCGACCCTCTGCTCAACGCCGCCAATTCCGCGGAACGCGACGCCACGGAGGCCGCAACAGCGTCACGCACCGCCGTTGATCAACTGGAGGGGACCGTTAGCGCGGCGATCACAACCCTTGGCGCCGACGCCACCGTGCCCCTCGCCGACTTGCAGGGACGCAAGGCACAGGCCGACGCGGATCTGCACGCGGCGACGCAGGCGACCACCGACCTTGCCGACGCTACCGGCCGCGAACCCACCGTGCGACGAGCCGCGGACGAGGCGTCCGCCCATGCCCTTCAGGCCCGTGAGGCAGCCGCGCAGGCGCAGTCCGCCCTCGACGTGGCAAGGACGCGTGTCGAGGTCGCCTCAGGCGGGATCCCGCCGGAACTGTCCACGATTGAGGCACTTGTCACCGCGCGACACGCCGCCGATTCCCTTGTCGCGACCTTAGAGGCGGCTTTCAACACCGCGTCATCGAGGGAGCGCGATGCACACAGTGCCCACATCAATGCTGATGCCGCCGTCGCGGCGGCCGTCGCGGTTCATCGCAACCGTGAGGCTGAACTTGAGCAAGCGGTCGCCGGGCTCGCCCAGGCTGTCCAGCGCGCCGGGTTCGGGAGCGTCGAGTCCTGGCGTGAGGCCCTACTGGAACCGGCAATCCTGGATGACCTGCAGGCGCGAGTCGAAGCCTTCGAGAGCGAACGTGTCCGGGTGACTGCCCACGCGACACGTGCCACCAATGCGGCGGCAGGTGTCATTGCGCCCGACATGGAGGCGCTGCGTCTTGCGGAGGCGACGGCCAGGGAAGCAAGCCGGGTTGCCACTGGAAACGCTGCGATCGCCGAGACCGTGGCCCGGGAACTTGTTGGCGACGTGACCCGCGCCGAGAATGCCGACCGTGCCGTGACCGAAGCGCGGTCGCGGTACGAGCGCGTCTCACGCCTCGCAAGCCTTGCCCGAGGCCAAACCGCGGATAACAGCGTTGGGTATCGCATCTCCTTCCAGAGTTGGGTGCTGGCCAGGTTCCTCGACGATGTCCTCAAGGCCGCAACACGGCGCCTGCTGAAGGTAAGCCTGGGGCGGTACGAGGTCAGACGTCGTGGCGGGGCGACCAACAAGCGCGCCCAGTCAGGCCTCGAGATCGAGATCCTCGACCGATACACCAACCAGGCCCGCGACGCTCGCACCCTGTCCGGGGGCGAGGGTTTCCAGGCGTCGCTGTCGCTCGCATTCGGCCTCTCGGACGTCGTTCAACAGCACATGGGGGGCGTCCACCTCGACTGCATCTTCGTTGACGAGGGTTTCGGGTCGCTCGACCCCGAGGCCCTGGAGAACGCCTTGCAGATGCTCATTGAACTTCAGCAGGGCGGTCGCCTTGTTGGGATCATCAGCCACGTCGGCGACCTGCGCCAGCACATCGACGCCCGCCTGACCCTGACCAAGACTGCCAACGGCAGCACCGCCGCCTTCCACGTGTGACGGCGGCACCGCCACCCTCTCCCGTGGCAACGGGAGGGGGCGGTGGGGGTCGTCCCAACGGGAGCCACGCGCGGGTGGTGGGGGTCTTCAGGCGCGACGTTCGTTCGGGACGCCCCAGAGATTCCAGGTGGCGAGGGCACTGAATGAGGCCGCGCTGTACGCGTTCAGCGACACCAATGCCTCAAGTTGGTCCGGCGTGA
Organism: Chloroflexi bacterium UBA2235; assembly: GCA_002347925.1. Taxonomy (GTDB): domain Bacteria; phylum Chloroflexota; class UBA11872; order UBA12225; family UBA12225; genus UBA12225. The sequence goes on from DDYL01000063.1 coordinate 3,128, forward strand.
ATGGGATCACCGGTCCCCACGGCAACGTCCTCCCGGCAACGAATGCGCCGTAGAGGATGGCCAGGCAGACTGCCAGCAATCGGCGGTTCCCGGCGGGACACGTCCATGACGCGATCACGAGGCAGGGTACAAGGAAGAGTTCCACGCCAGAACCGCGACCGAGGACGACCGTGCAGAAGATGCCATTGAGTGCACCGACAAGCGGGAAGGTGAGGCGGCCGATGCCGGGATAGCGTCGGCTTGCCCACGGGACGGCACAGAAGAACGGGGTCGACAGCATGGTGAGGACAAGCCACGGCGACCATTCGCCGGTGGCCCATCCGACAAACAGGGGATACGTCGGCTGGTTCCCAAGCAGGACAACGAGCAACCGGTTAGCTGCCCCGGTCAACGGGTCATCGGATGCGAAGTAGCCTGCGAGTGCCTTCCAACCCCGAGCCGCACCCGTTTCGCCCGCAGACGCGAGGCCAAGGGTGGGGGCCGTCTCGCGCCCCACGGAGACGGTCTCGCCAGTTCCGGTCACCGAACTATCCCTTCCGGGCCCCGGTACCAGATACCACCGGGCGCAGCCGGTAGTGGCTGATGCCCCATTCGGCGCCGCGTGAGTGGCCGAAGAGGCCCGATGTGGCGAGGAAGAAGATCCGCCATCGGCGACGCCACACCTCGGCGTCAGCACCATAGGTCTCTCGCATGATCTCGCCGACTTCGGCGTGGTTCGCGTCCATGCGTCGTAGCCAGTCTTCCGCGGTGCGCGAGTAATGGCGCCCGTCCCACCGCCACGTGTCTTCAAGCTCGAACAGGTCCGGAAACGATCCGGCCAGTCCATGGCTGGGCATGATCCCGCCGGTGAAGAAGTGCTGCGCGATCCAGTCGGCCTTGTCGGCACGGTCGAACCGGTACGCCCCGATCCGGTGGGTGAA
>DDYL01000063.1:4081-4439 GCA_002347925.1 Chloroflexi bacterium UBA2235
ACCGAGACCACGCGGTCGAACGACCCGGCCTCGAATGCCACGTCATTCATGTCGGCGGTGATCACGCGCACGTTCCGGAGGCCCCGTTTCAGGGCCTGCGCTTCAACGTGCGCGCGCTGTGAGTGCGAGTTCGAAACGGCAGTCACCTGCGCATTCGGGAAGGTCTCGGCCATGTGGAGGGAGAGTGAACCCCACCCGCTGCCCAGTTCCAGGATGCGTTGTCCATCGGCCAGTCCGGCGTGGTTGACGGTCTCCTCGAGCGCGGCGACCTCGGCTTCCTCCAGGCTTGACCCGGGCCCGCGGTACAGGCCGGAGGAGTACTTGAGGCGTGGTCCCAGAACGAGTTCGAAGAACCGTG
>DDYL01000063.1:4495-6348 GCA_002347925.1 Chloroflexi bacterium UBA2235
ACCGGCTCCCGTTCGACCGCGCTGATAAGTGAAGCGAGAAGCGTCATGTCCCGTACCCCTCGCTTCGCCCATCCCTACCACCCCACCCCGTCGCCCCTTTATTTATATTTTCGCTGCGCTCACCAAGCCCACCTGATTTACATGCCATCTTCCCGCCACTTCACCTTGGTCCCAGGGCGTTCAAGCTGGTAATCGATAGGCCCCGTGCACGCCGGACCCGCCATGGTGTTGGGATATCCTAACGGAGCGGCGGGCCGCAATCACGGATGGCCGGCTGGCCGTCGGGCAGGCCAGGGTGCCCGGCGCGTGACAGTTCAGGAGTGCCATCTGATGCGCGGCGCCGGCGATCCTCGTCTACGCATCGCCGTTATCGGCACGGGAATCTCCGGCCTCTCAGCTGCGTGGCTGCTGGCCGGCTCGCATGACGTGACCGTTTACGAGGCGGACACCCGTGTGGGAGGCCATTGCAACACCCTGACGGTCGACGCAGGTGATGGCAACGTTGCCGTCGATACCGGGTTCATTGTGTGCAATCCGGACACGTACCCGAACCTCCTTGCCCTCTTCGACCACCTCGGGGTGTCGACCGTGCCAACCGAAATGAGTTTCTCTGTCTCCCTCGGCAGTGGCGCACTGGAATACAGCGGCAGTGGCATTCAGGGGTTGTTTGCCCAACGGTCCAATCTGGTGCGCCCGCGGTTCTGGTCGATGCTGCGCGACCTCCTCCGCTTTTATGCCGACGCGCCGCGCGACCTGCCGCTGATGGGCGACCGGACGCTTGGGGAGTACCTCGACTGGCGAGGGTACGGTCGTGCGGTACGCGAGGACCATCTTTACCCAATGGCTGGCGCAATCTGGTCGATTCCCGCGGGACAGGTTGCCTCGTACCCGGCGCGGGCCTTCGTGGCGTTCTGCCAGAACCATGGTCTCCTGCGAGTGACCGGTCGGCCCGTGTGGCGGACGGTGACCGGAGGGAGCCGTGAATATGTCTCACGAATGGTCGCCGGGCTTGGCAGTCGCGTTCGCACGGGGACTCCGGTAACCGCCGTGAGACGCGATGCGGACGCTGTGACGATCATCGCCGCGGGCGTGGCCGAGACCTACGACCATGTCGTCATCGGTGCGCACGCCGACCAGGCATTGCGCATGCTTGCCGACCCTGACGACGGCGAGACCCGACTGCTCTCCCTGTTCCGCTATGGACGCAACGACACAATCCTGCACACCGATGCGCGTCTGATGCCACGCAGGCGGTCGGTCTGGTCCAGTTGGAACTATCTTGCCCCGGACCGCGCCCCGGGCACTCCCTTCCCCTCCCCCTCGCCCCTGTCTGGCAGTCGCTCCGTTCTCTCGGTGACCTACTGGATGAACCGCCTTCAGGCATTGCCGACCCGCACCAACCTGTTTGTCACCCTCAACCCCCACACCATGCCACCCGACGGGCGCGTCCTGGCGCGGATGACCTACGAGCATCCAATCCTCGACGGCCCGGCAATCGCCGCCCAACCCGCGTTGTGGTCGCTGCAGGGCCATCGCCGGACATGGTTCTGTGGCGCGTGGTTTGGTGCCGGGTTCCACGAGGATGGGCTTCAGTCCGGCTTGGCCGTGGCGGAACAGCTTGGCGGTGTCCGTCGCCCGTGGCGGGTCGCAAATGAGTCGGGGCGGATCCATGTCGGGGCGGTCCCTCGACTGGCGACGGTGGCGTAGCGTGCCATGACCGAAGCGTTCGGAAACCAGATGACGATGGGGAGCGAAGCGAGGGGCAAGGAAGGAAGCATGCCACCCAGTGCAATTTATGCCGGCACGGTCATGCACCGGCGATTGCGTCCCGCACCGCATGTGCTCCAGTACGG
>DDYL01000087.1:0-6081 GCA_002347925.1 Chloroflexi bacterium UBA2235
GACATCATGACCGCGCGCCTTCGTGGACGCAACGCCGCCGGTCTTGTGGTCGATGGAAGCTTGCGCGACATCTGGCAAATTCGCCAGATCGACTTGCCGGTATATGCCAAGCACACGAATGCTGCCGCAATTCAGCGAGCCGTGGTGGCAGTTGAAATGGACGGGATCATCAACTGCGGTGGTGTTGCTGTGCGCCCAGGTGACTGGATCGCAGGCGACCCCGATGGCGTCGTCGTGATCCCGGCGGTACACGTCGCCGAGGCCGCAGCGTACGCGGCCGAACACGAAGACCTTGAGATCTTCCTGAGGGAACAGGTCCTTGCAGGCGCATCGCTCGCCGACGCATATCCCCCGAACGACGCCATCAAGGCGCTCTACACCGCACAGACTGGCCGTCCGGCGCACTGATCCCTCAGGAAGTGGCGTGGCCTCTGACTGCGGAGAGGCCACGCCTGGAGGTGCCCATGGCCGACGACGACGTCGAACTCTACGCACGAACCTACACGACGCTGTTGCGGAGCCGGGGTGCGGTGCGTGTCCAGGCGTTTGTGCCAGCACACACCCGCATGGGTTCAAGCCTCCATGCCTTGGCAGATTCCCCACTTCCGGATGCCGGCGCGTTCATCTACGCGATGCAACGGCTTCCGGAATGCATCGCGCGAGTCGAGCGCGTTGTCCTCGGCCAAGAAGGCGACCAATTCCGGGCGGTCCTTGGCGACGAAGTTGACAGGTGGTTGCGCGTCGAGGCGCCCGCACGACGCCGCGCGTGGCGATGGGACGGAAAGGAAACCCTGACCGTCCACGTTTCCTCTCCATCAGATCTGGACGATGTCCTTCCGTGCCTCGTGGCCTACCAGTCCGAGTGGAACAAGCTGCACACCGCCCTGCACGCCAACCAGCGAAACCATCACGTAGCTAGGATCCTCTCCAGCACCGACCACGACAACGGCGTCGGTATCGCCTCGTCCTTGCAAGAACTTGGCAGAGTGATGCAAGTCGAGGCCGACGACTGGGGTAGGCTTGCGTCCATCTTGGGAGACGGGTTCGTTGCCTGGCTCAACCTTGTGGCGAAGGCCGAGAAAGACATCACCGTCCGCCTGTTGGGTGGCTTCGACGTTGCGTACACACGGTTGGTACGCCGATGGTGGAACCCCGTTGGGGAGGTGCTCTCGCAGCGTGGCATCGAAGGGCGTCCCCTTTACTTCGTGTCCTCGAACCTTCACGCAATTGTCAACTTGCTCTCAGGTTATGTGAAGCGTCGCAAACACACCCTCTGGGACTTCGTCGACCAGACAAGCTCGGCCGTTGACGGCCAATCCGAGCTTGCCGAACTCCGAAGCCTCAGGGAGCATTCCAACGCTGAGAACATCCTTTACTACGCGTCTCGACTTTGGCACCGTGCAGACCGTAGCCCGGAAATTCGCGAAGTGCGACGTCTTGAGGAGGCATCCAGGGGAATCACGCAAGTCGATGCAACCGGGGGCTTCGATGTCGGCGCACAGGTGATCGAACTGAACCGAATCAAGTCTGACGATCTGGACCCCCGCCTCGCGAGGTTTTCGTCAGTTCTCGAACGCTCCGACGCCATTGTCCTGAATGTCGACTATCCCCTCGGGCTCGCGTCATATCACATCGTTCGGGAAGTTGCGACCGTCACTCCGGACCTCCGCGCGATCTACGCCGTTGGGAAGGCCGCGACGCTCAACGCAGCGGTAGGTGACGTGATGTTGTCCGAAATGGTGTTCGATGAACACTCGCGGAATACCTACGCATTTCCCAACGCGTTTACAGCGGCCAACCTAGCAACGTTCCTTGAACGTGGGTCCGCCCTAGATAACCAGACGGCCGTCACTGTTCGAGGTACTTTTCTCCAGAACTTCGCGTCGCTTGAGCGCTACTACCGTGACCGCCACACCGTCGTGGAAATGGAAGCCGGACCAATACTTTCGGCAGTCTTTGAGGCAACGCGCCCACATCGGCATCCAACCGGTGAGCGCGTCTACTTCAGGGAACTGCCGTTCGACTTCGGCATCATCCACTATGCCTCTGATACGCCGTACACTCAGGCTCGGACACTTGGGAGCCGAGGGCTATCTGTTGAAGGCGTCGATGCAACCTATGCGTCCGCACTGGCGGTGGTCACCAGGATCCTTAGCGTCGAAGCACAGCGCCTCGGGTTGACCATTGACCCTGCACGCCAACTCTTGCGCTGAGGGAACCGGGGTCTGGGTGGACGACTGGATACGGATGTATGCGTCTGTCAATCCCGGAAAACCAGATTAGGCGTCCCGTAACCGACGACCATCACGACACATGACCCGACAGGGAACTGGAGACTTGCGTGACGAGTTCTGACGGCGCTACCAAATCCGCGGGACAAGAATTGCACGGTGTCACTGACAGAGCCCCGGGTGGACCAACGCCAACTCCGGTCCGCACAACGCCGCCCGTTGAAGCCCACGACGGCTCACGCGTGGAGGCGCCCGGAAGTCGTGCTGACCGGTTCCTCAATGCCCAAGTGAGCGTCCTTCACTTCCATGAGCGGGTACTCGAGGAAGCGAGAGACGACTCCCACCCCCTGCTCGAACGCGTGAAGTTTCTTGCGATTTCCCACGCAAACCTTGATGAGTTCTTTGAGGTTCATGTGTCCGGGCTACGGAACCAGCGTGAGGGAACCCTCATCGGCACCGCCGGCCTCTTGCCCGACGGTCGGACACCGTCCGAGGCATTGACGATGGTCGAGCGCGTGGTTCGCCCGATACTCGAAGCACAGGATGAATGCTGGGTCCACCTCCGCAGGCTCCTGAGCGATAACGGAATTCATGTCCTGGAGACCGAGGCGCTGACGCCTGAGCAGCGGACTTACACCCGTGACTACTTCGAACGCGAGGTTTTTCCGGTCCTGACCCCCCTCGCCGTGGACCCGGGCCATCCGTTCCCGCACATATCCCATTTAAGCCTGAACTTGGCGGTTGTCCTGGATCACCCCGAGGCCGGAGAACGGTTCGCACGGCTGAAGATCCCGCAAAACCTGCCCAGACTTGTGCAACTTCCTCCGGTCAATCAGGACCCGGAAAGCCCGGAACCGACCGTTCATCCACCGGTCTCATTCGTGTGGCTGGAGACGCTCATTGCTGAGCACCTCGATCTCCTGTTTCCGGGAGTTCCGGTTCGCGCAAGCTACGCCTTTCGTGTGACGCGCGACGCCGACCAGGCGATCCAGGAACACGACTCCATTGACCTTCTCGCCAGTGTGCAGGAAAGCCTTCGCGAGCGCGCCTGGGGCGTCGTCGTCCGGGTTGAAGCCGAACATGAAATGCCCGTCAGTCTCCGCACCCGACTGCTGGAGGAACTCGAAGCGAGCGACGCAATCACCGATGCCCGAAGCGCACCGTTGGGGCGCCGAGACCTGATGGCACTCGCTTCGGTGGATCGTCCCGACCTCAAGTACCCCCCGTTTGTCCCACGCATCCCACCGTCTCTTGCGCCTGGGGAGGACATCTTCGCGGCAATCAAGCGCCGCGACATCCTTCTCCACCACCCGTTCGATTCTTTCGCTCCGGTCGTCCAATTCATCGAAGCCGCCGCTGCGGACCCAGATGTTCTGGCAATCAAGCAGACGCTGTACCGGGTAGGAAAGAATTCCCCCATAGTCCAGGCACTCGTACGGGCGCGCCAGAACGACAAGCAGGTCGCCGTACTGGTCGAACTGAAAGCCCGCGGCGACGAAGAAAACAACATCGAGTGGGCCCAGACACTCGAAAGTGAAGGCGTGCACGTCGCCTATGGCCTTATGGGACTGAAGACCCACTGCAAGACGACCCTCGTCGTTCGTCGCGAGCCAGACGGTTTACGACGTTACGTCCATCTGGCGACAGGCAACTACAACGCCACCACCGCACGCATGTACACCGATATCGGCTACTTCACCTGCCGGCCTGAAATCGGTGCGGACATGACCGACCTGTTCAACACACTCACCGGATACTCCCGCAAGGACCAGTACCGCGCTCTGCTCGTTTCACCTCGATCCTGGCGTCGGCGGCTCGTAGAACTGATCGACCGGGAAATGTCTTGGCAAGCCCGTGGCGAACCCGGGCGAATCGTGATCAAGGTGAACGGTCTCACCGATCCGCGCATCATTGACCTTCTCTACCGGGCTTCAAATGCGGGGGTCTCGATCGACCTACTTGTTCGAGGCATGTGCTGCCTGCGACCCGGTGTCAAGGGACTGTCAGAAAACATCCGCGTCACGAGTGTCCTGGGCCGCTTTCTCGAGCACAGCCGTGTCTTCTATTTCCGGAATGGTGGAAACGAGGAGACGTTTCTCGGCAGTGCAGATCTGATGCCACGCAACCTTGACCGGCGGATTGAAGTGGTGTTCCCCGTTCTCGATGAAGGTTGGCGCTCGTACCTGAGAGACCATGTGTTGCGGCTTTACCTCCGCGACACTGCGAGAGCGAGAGCGCTCAAGCCCGACGGTACGTATGCTCGCCTTTCACCGAAGCGGAAGGGCGAACTATCCGTCGACGCCCAACAGGCGCTGCTCGCCGCTGCCCGTTCGGGGGCATGAAACGTCCCGGGATTCGATAGTTGCCCGGGGTCGGCAAGCCCCGGCCCGGGCAACGAAGTCCGCTCTACGACCGTGGCCTCAGTGCGTCCTGCGTAGCAAGCCAGGCCATTGGATCACCCGTGTCGTGACGGGCCCCGGACACGATCGTGGCGAGATAGGGCTCCTCACCGCACAGGCGTGCCTGCGCTGAAGTAAGTTGAATCTCGCCGCGCTCCTTTCGCCCAAGCCGGTAATCATCTTCAAGAATTCCAAACAACCGCGGGGTCATGGCGTGGATCCCGAACCATGACAGGTACGTTCCCGAAGCCAATCCCGGGACGCGAAGGCGCGACCTAGCGATCTCGACGTCTGGCTTCTCCACAATTGCCGAAACGGCATACGTGCCTTGGTGGCCCACAAGTTCGGTTGCCGCGACTGTGCCAAACCCACCAATCTCACCCTCCGGAGTGAGTGCCACTCCAGACGTCGCCATGCCATGCCGGGCGAAGGTATCCAGCACCTGACCCGCACAGTTCACCGGTGCGTCGGTCGTATACACATGGTCACCAAGCACGACCAGCACCGGTTCTTCCAGGGCGAAATTGCGCCCGCACCAGACCGCATGGCCAAAACCGAGTGGTTCCAGTTGTGTCGCAAAGTCAACGCGAAGATCGCGAAGATCGTCGTCCATGCCACTTCGGCCAAGTGCCTCGAAGTACCGGAGGTAGGCCGCATCATCGCCCGGTCCAGTCACCAGGCATACCTCGGTTATCCCCGCCTTTTGTAACTCTGCGAGGATCAAGGAAATGACCGGGCGCGCAACTCCGTGCTGATCAATGAGCGGAAAAAGCGCCTTTGGGACTGCAAGGCTCGCGGGCCACAGGCGGGAGGCCCGCCCGGCCAAGGGTACGATTGCCCTTCGAGGGCGATATCCAATCCACCGTCGCGCCGGTGCCTCGTGGCTCATGCTCATCAGACTGTTCCAATACCTGGGAGCCCGGGTTCGAGCGTGACAGGAACCTCCCGCCGACGAACCCGACACGGAAACCAACGTAGGCAAAGTCGATCAGGATCGTTCCACCGCATACCCGGCGTCCGTCCAAGCGTCAAGGCCACCGGCCATGGCACAAACGTCACGCACGCCCACCTGGGCCATAAGGAACGCCCCACGGGCGCTCGTGTGTTCGGATGGTCAAGTGCAATAGAAGACGGCGAGCTTTCCACTCACCATCCGTCGACGCGCGTCAGTGGGGTCCCGCTCAATATCCGCCACTGGAAGGCTAATTGCACCCTGCGCGTGGCCAGCAGCAAAGTATTCGGCGCCACGGGTGTCGTACAGGATGGCTTTCCCCGCCTGGACGCGCTTGAAGGCATCCAACGCGGTCACCCGGGTTACCTCATCATCGCTCTTGGGGGCAGCATTGATCGCGCGAGACACGTTCGACCCTTCACCCGTGTCACGGACTGATATGCCGCACCCCAGTATCCACGGGCCAACGAATCCCGCGAGTATGACCGCACGTCGCGAG
>DDYL01000087.1:6127-9803 GCA_002347925.1 Chloroflexi bacterium UBA2235
ATGCACCTTGACAAGGTCCTCGTTTCCGGATCCGACGTATCCCCAGACGTGTTCGACAATCGCTGCACTACCGAGGACCCTGCCTTGGTTGCGTAACAGGAAAACCATGATCTTGTATTCCAACGGCGTCAAGTGGATGACTTCGCCACGGCGGGTCATGGTTCGGGTCCGCAGATCAAGGTGCAGGACACCTGACCGAAGTTCCTCCGGCTCCGAAGGTGGAACACCTACCGGAACCGCCGCCGCACGACGCAGGACGGCCTTCACCCGGGCGACCAATTGCCTGGGCGAAAAAGGCTTTGTCACATAATCATCCGCACCAAGCCCAAGTGCCCGAATGATGTCGACTTCGTCAGCACGCGCGGTCAGCATGACCACCGGGACGGTCGAAGCCTCGCGAATACGTCGGCACACCTCAAGACCGTCAATCCCCGGCATGTTGATATCAAGGATGACAAGGCTCGGCTGCTCGCTTTGGAACTGCCGCCACGCACCTTCGCCATCAAACGCCGCAACAACCGAAAATCCCTCGCGTTGCAGGACGTAGGTCAGGACCTCCACTAGGTCGCGGTCATCGTCGACAAGAAGCAGTCGCATACATCTAAGGTACGCGCACTACGTCTTGTTTTGCCACAGAAACAGGCAAACCGGGCCTCAATTGCGGTCACGCCTCACCCAACGTGACCCAAACAGTCGTCCCACGCCCATGTTCACTTTCGATCCCGACCTGACCGCCATGGGCCTCGATAATTGCACGGGTAATCGCAAGACCAAGACCAGTCCCCGGAGCCGCAAGCACGGCCGATGACGCCCGAAAGTGCCGCTCAAACACGTCGGCCTGTTCAGGTAGCGGGATTCCCGGGCCGTTATCCGACACCGACACTCGCACCGTCGAAGAACGCCCGGTGGTCTCAGCATATTCGCGAGCAACGCGGATCGTGACGGTATCACCGGCAGGGCCATACTTGGAAGCGTTGCTCAGCAAGTTGGCAAACACTTGGCCCAGGCGCCGCTCATCTCCCCAAACGAGCGGAACACGTCCGGGCTCCACGGTCGTATTGCGAAGCATTCCACCCGGCGTCTCTACAAACACCACTTGCGAAACCTGACCCTTTTCCTCGAAGAGTGGCGCAACCGTCGCAAGTGCCTGGTCGATAACTTCGTCCAGGTTGACCTTGCCCATCCGCACCGAGAACCGACCTGCCCGGAGACTTCCGGCGTCAAGCACGTTCTCGACAAGGGTGTTGAGACGCACGACTGCACGCGCGATGCGACCGATATTCGCCCGAACTTCCTCCTCTGGCATGTGGCCAAGGTTGTCGGTCATGACTTCGACGATCGCAACCAAGGATGACATCGGCGTGCGGATTTCGTGAGCTACCGAAAATAAATATTCATCTTTGAGTTTATTCAATTGTTGCAGCTGCGAATACGTCGAGGCGATGCTTGCGCGCATCTGTTCCATCTGCTGTGCGAGACGGCCAACTTCATCACGCGACGATGCACCATGGATCGGCGTCTCGAAATCGCCACCGCCCATCCTTTCGGCGCTTATCGCGAGCCGCCTCAACGGCACTGAAAGGACGACCGACCCGAGGGAAGCCAGCACCAGCGCAGCAATCGCGACTGCCCCGATTACAGGTATGTAGACACCGAGGATCTGGGCTCGCGCATCAAGAACAGACTGCACTGGATTCCCAACCCCATACATCCCGATCGCCCGACCCTCGAAATCGACGAGTGGCACCCAACGCGCCCGGTACTCGCGTCCCCCAGGGAGGGTAATGGTCGCCTCGTACTCCGAAGCCCTGCCGATCACCGCGCTTGTCACGTCTGCAGGCGCGCGGGCACCCGGCGCGCCCGTGCCACCGGGCAACGTTGTGGCAAGCAATCTGTCTGCACAATAAATGCTTGAATCGAGCCCGGTGTCAGTCTTGACCTGACGCACGAACTCTTCGTCGAGTGGGAACCGCAGTTGGATCACACCCAACGGGAGCCGGTCGTAGCCAAGCACTGGCGCACTCACTGACACCATCAGCTGACAATCCGGAGTAACCGAAAGCGCGCTTACCGTCGCTCCCGATTCAAGTGCCTCCGCCGCGCCTGCAATGCCGAAAATGCGAGTTTCAACTACAGCCCGCGGCCGGGGCTTGGGAGCGCGGGCCAGAATCACACCCGAAGCATCGGCGATCATCAGACTGTAGTAGGGCCTCAATGTCGGCACTGGGTCAATGATCGACATCAGCGACGCGACATTTCGGCTCTCGATCGCATCGGCTGACTGCGGACGTTCGCTCAATTGACGGACAACGAGCTCGGCTTCGGCGACCCGCTGCTGATACATCGACGCGAAGGTGAACGTTGCGATGTTCAAGCGGTCGTTCGAAGACTGTTCCAAGAGGCGATCAAGGATTTGCCAACCCGCCGCCGCCGACCCTCCAGCACCGATCACAACCAGTGCAACTGAGAAAACTGCTAACTTGGTGCGCAGGCCAACGGCCCCGAGGGAACGCCGAATTCGGGTCCAAGCCCGTGTGACCCAGTTGGCGTTGACACTGGAGAACCCATCGTCACGATTTGCACCTTGCATGGTGCTGGATCCGCCGACCGGTAGGTCAGTCCCACGTACCGGACCTGTGGGAGACACAACCCCAGTACCCATGGTTTCCCGCACCCTCTCAGGCTATCGGTTGCGCGTACAAGCCCAACAAGAGCGTCACGAAACCACGATTCCCGGTCTCGGTCGCACTCCTCGGCCGGTTCACATATCCATTGACAGGGGCTTCATCATGCGAACGTGGGGAATACCATCCTCAAGGAAAATGTTTCCCGCCCCGTCAACAACGTAACCAAGGCGATCATAGAACGCCTTCGCCTGAACTTGCGCGTGGATCATGACCCGTGTTGAGCCCCGGGCCAGGGCAACCTCCTCAAGCAGCCGCATCAGCCGGCCTCCCAGACCGGTGCCTCGCCATGCCGGAAGAACTGCAACGCGTCCGATCTGTGCAACCCCCTCGAGGCGCCTCACAAGCCTCGCACCGCCGATCGCGTGGGCGGTGCGCCCATCATCCTTATGGCCCCCGCGGGCACCTGCCAAACTCATCGGCAAGTACCGCCCAGCCTGGGCACTAGCTCGAAGTGCCGCGCCCTGTCGCGTCACCGCAACCCCCGCGGGTACCTCATCGCTCCCGACGATCATCGCAACCGCGTGAACCGCACTGCGATCGTGCTCGTCAAGTTCCCCGGTCACCGGAACTCCCTGTTCATCGCAAAAAACCGACAGGCGAACCGCAACCAGGCCTATCCACTCGCCTGGTGTCTCCGCAAGCTTGACGCGAATGGTCTCGGCCGCCGAAGAATCGTTCAATTCGTCTCGCCTCATCTTGAGCCAATCCGGCGCACGTCAGCCATCTTTTGGCAAGGCCTTGACCATCGTGTCCATTGCACCCAAAAACAGGCCACACATGGCACATCGGCGGCCGTTCAAGGCCATATCTGTTGGATCGAGGGTAACCCACCGGGTGCCGCGGTTCCGAATTCCACCAGCGCTGTCCCACTGACAGCAATCACGGCGTTCTCGAGGTCCGCACGCCCTTTGGTACCGGCCCGATCCTGGCCGGACATGGCATCTCAGAACCCGCACGGGACCCACCAACGCGTTGATCGGATGCCCCAA
>DDYL01000083.1:0-2689 GCA_002347925.1 Chloroflexi bacterium UBA2235
AACGCAAGGGAACCGGCTTCGCCGTCCGGGGACATGATCAGGCAGAGACGGCCCGACTTTGCGTCAGCCCCGAATCTTGCCTGGGAATACACCGGGTGAAGACCCGGACGATTGGTCTGAAGCCAGACCTGCAAGAAGTGCACCTCGTCAGTAGAAGACGGATTTGCCTCGCTATGGGCCATGCCGGTCCCGGCAGAGATGAGTTGCACGTCGTGGCGGTAGACGGTAGCCGACGCGCCCGTAGTGTCTTCGTGGGAAAGTGCCCCATCCAGGATGTACGAGAAGATCTCAAAGTCCCGATGAGGGTGCATTGGAAACCCGTGCCCGGGCGCCACTCGGTCTTGGTTGATGACGCGAAGGACCGAGAACCCTCGGTGGGCAGGATCGTGGTATTGCCCGAATGAGAATGTGTGTCGGCTGTCCAGCCACCCGAAATCCGCGTGACCACGATCTCCAGACCGTCGGATAACGATCATCTCTCGGCCACCTCATGCGCTGCCTCGGCAAGCGCGAATGCACCAACCAACCCGGCATCCTGTCCGTACTTCGGAGCAACGAGATAGTCAACCTGATCGCCAGTGATTAGTTGGGACGCCACATACCCGGCAAGGGTCTCACGTAGCCGGCGACGAGTACGTTCCAGGACATCGCTTCGCTGCATCACGCCGCCGCCAAGCACGATGCGTCGAGGTGAAAGGGCCAGAACAATCGACGCCAATCCTGCGGCTAGGTACCCGGCCTCGAGTTCCCAGATCGGATGGTCATCGGGAATCGTCTCCCCAAGTTGCCCAAGCCGGCCGCTTATTGCCGGTCCGGCGGCCATTCCTTCGAAACATCCCGCCCCGTGGTAGGTGCAGAAGCCGGTGTAGCCATCTGATTCGCCGTTCGGCCAGGTGAGTCGCGGTATGGGGATATGTCCCATCTCGGGATGAAGCAAACCGTGGAGCGGAAAACCGTTCACGATTGCTCCCCCACCGATTCCGGTGCCGACCGTCAGGTAGACGCAAGGATCACAACCTTGGGCCGCCCCCCAACGCCACTCACCAAGGGCAGCGCCATTCACGTCCGTGTCGAACCCGACCGGCACGCCGAATGCTGCCTGAAGCGGTCCAACAATCGGCGTGTGCGCCCAGCCGGGCTTCGGAGTATTCGTGACCGACCCGTAGTCTGGGGCCTCCTTGTCGAGTTGGATTGGGCCAAAGCACGCAACTCCAATGGCACCAAGGGCGTGCCCCTCGGAAGCCTCGCGAATGAAACTGATGCAGTCTGGAATCGTCAGATCCGGAGTGCGCGTGTCAATACGCGTGCGGGCAATGATATTGTCCGGTCCAGTTCCCACGGCGACTACGAACTTCGTGCCCCCACCCTCAATCGCACCGTAGACGAGACCCATCGCCGCTCTCCTCCAAACCCGATCCAGACCGGGTTGCATTGCACGGGACTGCAGCGCCCGACCAGTCCGAAGCAGGATCAGCGTACCCCATGCGATCTGGAACCTGGGCACTGCGATAGGCCCATGTTCCTTGACTATCCGTGACCTCGATCAGACTAGGGCGGCACGCAGTAGGTTCAACTGATTGGCAACGCGGACGTACTCTTCTTCACCGCTGTGGTGCTCGACACTCCATGCGCCTTCGTAGCCAGATGCACGGAGCATCGCCACTTTGGAGGCTAGCGGCCCTTCGCAAGTCTTCTGATCGAAATGCGTGTGGCATACCCATGGCGCCACGGCAACGTCAGCGGCGTGCCGTTCGTCGTCGGTTCCTGTCCATGAACCGAGATGCAAGGAAATCCCGAACCCAGGGTGGTCAATCGCCTCGTACAGTCGCTTCAGGTTTACCCACGACTTCTCGGGTCCCCAATGGTTCTCGGCGCCCATCCTGAACCCGTGATCATGGGCGAACTGGGCGTAATGACGGAACCGGGCGACGATATGGTCGAACTCGGCATCCGACCACGTCTCCCTCCTTGAACCGGCGTCAATGCGTACAAACCGTGCGCCAAGTTGCGACCCCGCCCGAAGGTGCGCCCAAGCATTGGCCTCGTTGCGCGCCCGCACCTCGGGATCGTCGTCCCAGACATGCGCCTGGTCCACGCACAGGTCAGCCAGCGACATGCCTCGCTCGTCGAGGGCATTCCTGACTTTCGCCAGGTACTCAGGATCTGTCGAGACCAGAAAGCGATTCCAAATGTCAGCCGATTCGAGCCCGTACCGATACCTGCAGGTTTCCAGATATCCGAATACATCCATCTGGCCAGAACTAAGTAGACCTCGGAACGAGTACGACATGATCGAGAGGGTGGGCATGACCAATCTCCTCAGCTTTCTCTATTCCCCAGTCTATCCGCGAAGGCAGGCGGGCAACCGGTCAAAAAGGCAGAGACGTGTCTTCCGGATACTGAGTTTGCACTCACGCGCCAACAGGCATTGGAAGGACGGCCACGACTGGGTCATCGGCAGAGATCGAAACCAGAGGGATTCCCCGGCCGGTGCGAGACTGCAACGGCACCTGCGTGGGAGTGATCCGGGTAACCGTGCCGTCGCTCGTCCGCACAAGTACGGTGGCGTCATGCGGATGGATACTCGCTACCGCCAGAACGGTGCCGTTCGGCGCCACAAGGACCCCACCCGTCCCGCGACCCTTGGCCGGAAGTTCGGCGATCGCGGTCCGCTTTCCATGGCCGGTTG
>DDYL01000083.1:2745-7201 GCA_002347925.1 Chloroflexi bacterium UBA2235
ATGCGCAGCCCCTTAGCGTCACTCGTCACGAAAACGATGTCGTCCGAGATTGACGATAGGAATCCTGACACAAGACGGTCGCCAGCCGAGAGCCGGAAATCCAGTACACCAGTAGCGCCGAGAGACCGGTATTCGGAGATCGCACTTCGCTTGATACGTCCTGACTGGGTCACCATGACCAGCGAAAGCGAGTTGTCGTCACCTTGGTCGAAGGTCTCCACCGTAAGCGCGCGTACGACCGTGTCGGTCGGTTCCAGCCGAACGTATTTTCGAACTGGCTCCCCGCGCGATGCGCGTGTCCCTTCGGGAAGGTCCTGAACACGCACGACACACACCTTTCCCGTGTCTGTAACGAGAAGGAGCGCGTCCACCGTTCGTGCGGTTCCGAGTGAGATCACCGGATATTCGCGAGTTGTTGAGCGCCTGAAGGTATCGGGGGGCACCGTCTTGAGGTGACCATCAGCAGTAAGAACGGTGGTCACTGGCTTGGTCTCGATGCTCGGCGCGACCTCGCTCACTTCAACGGTCGCATCGGCGGTGGGATCAATGACCGTCCTTCGTGGATCACCGTGAACGGCAATGATTTCCCGCATCTCCGCCTTGACCGCCTCAACCTGTCTCGCGGGATCCGCCAGAAGCGCCTCGAGTTCCGCAATCCGTTCCTCAAGGGTGCGTCGCTCATTCGCGAATCGCGACGCATCAAGCCTCGTGACCTGTGCGAGGGTCATGCCGGCAATGGTTTCCGCTTGGGCTTCGCTGAGGTTGTAACGCGCGCGAATCTGCGTCTTGGCCTCGGCACGGTCAGCAGCGCCCTGAAAGATTCTCACAATCTCCGGTGCGTTGGCAGCCCCGATGATCAGGCCAAGGACCACGTGGAGCCGTTCCTTCGCTCCGGCGAGGTCATGGGCCGCGCGACGGCGCAAGACGTCTACCTGATGGTCGTTGTAGTGGACAAGCAACTCGACCATCCCCGCCTGACGAGGTTGCCTCGCCGGCAGCATCGGCTGACCGAACAGGAACACCATCTGCACAGAGACCGCAAGTTGGAGGTCGGTATACCGGTACAGCGCATTCAGCATCTGGACCGGATCGCCATCACGCTTCACATCGAGGACGATCCGCACTCCCTTTTCAGTGTCCGATTCGTCTCGAACCTCGGGAACGAGGCCATCCAACCTACGGTCATTGAAGGCCTTGACGATCCCTGCCTTTAGGCGTGCCTTGGATATCGGTGGCAACTGACTGATGACCAGTGAACGCTGCCGGCCATTCTCTTCAAGCTTCACGACGCCACGCACGACCACCCGCCCCTTGCCGGTCGTCAGGTAGTCACGGATGCCATCCTGACCGATCACAATGCCCCCGAACGGAAAATCAGGTCCGCGGACATGGCTCATGAGTTCGGAAACGTCCATCTGGCGGTTGTCGAACAACGCAAGGCAGGCGTTCAGGACCTCAGTCAAGTTGTGAGGCGGGATATTGGTCGCGAGACCGACCGCGATACCACTCGCCGGATTGCAAACCGGCGGGATGCGAGCGGGGAGATATTCTGGTTCAACAACCTTCGGATCCTGCTTGTACGAGGGCTTCAGGGGCACGGTCTCACGGTCGATATCACGCAACATGAGTTCGCCAAGTGCCGACAGCCGCATTTCGGTGTACCTATAGGCAGCGGCCGGGTCATCATCGATCGATCCGAAGTTGCCCTGACCCTCTATGAGCGGATACCTGAGAGAAAACTCTTGCGCCATCCGCACGGCGGCGTCATACACCGCGGTATCGCTGTGAGGGTGATAGTCACCTAGGACCTTCCCGACGACCTCTGCGGACTTCACGGTGGGACGGTTCGCGGTATAGCGATTCGCGAACATGCAATAGAGGATGCGTCGCTGGACCGGCTTCATTCCATCGCGCGCATCGGGAAGCGCACGATCGGTAACGACCGACAGTCCATAGGTGACGAAGGCCTTTTCCAGGATCGCACCGAACTCTTCAAGCTTGATGGTGCCGGCGCCGTCGTTGGCACTCACGGGGATGCCTTTGGCGACTGGGCGGTCAATCGGTCAAATGCCGTCACGTCGCCCGCGAATGTGCCGACTATCAACCTCCTGGCGCACCGCACCGGCCTGGCCCAATTAGACATCGAGGTCACCGATCTGGCGCGCGTTCTTGGCAAGGTAATGTCGACGCTGCTCGGCATTCCCCTCTTCCATGAGGGCCGACACGAGATTCGCCGCCACGACAGCGTCCTCGAGCGTGACCTGACGCAAGACACGGTGTGCCGGATCAAGCGTGGTGTCACGAAGTTGCCTTGCGGTCATCTCGCCAAGACCCTTGTAACGTCGGAACTCCAGGCCCTCGGCCCCCCGGTGTTGGGACTGCCACCGTGCGCGCGCCTCATCATCAATCAGCCAAGTGGTCTTGCCCTTCCACGTGACCGAATACAGAGGTGGGGTGCCGATGTAGACATGCCCACGCTCGATCAGGGTCGCAAACTCCTGAAAGAACAGCGTCAGTAGCAGGCACTGAATATGGAGGCCGTCAACGTCGGCGTCGGTCAGGATGACAATCTTGCCGAACTTCAACCGGGAGTGATCGAAGGATGCTCGCGTGCCGCATCCCAGGACCGAAATGATCGTCCTGATTTCCTCGTTCTCAACCACCCGCTTGAGATCGGCCTTCGCGACATTCAGCGGCTTTCCCCGGAGTTTCAGGATTGCCTGGAACTCGGAAAACCTACCCTGAGATGCCGAGCCTCCGGCCGAATCGCCTTCAACGATCAGAAGTTCACTGCGCGCGCGGTCCTTGGTGATGCATGGGATGAATTTCTTGGACACCGACGTGTCGATCAGTTCGCCTCCCTTGCGGGTGCCGGTCCGCGCCAACTCCTCGACAAGCATCGCCTCGTTCCGGGCGCGTTGCATGTCATTGACCTTGCGCAACCAGTCGCGTCCGCGGTCAGGGACGGTCTCGAACCAGTCCTTGAGCCCCTCGTCCACGGCCGAGCGCACAATGCCCTCTACCGGTGCATTGTTGAGGCGTTCCTTCGTCTGACCCTGGAACTGCGGGTTGCCAAGTTTGACGCTGATGACCGCAACCAGACCCTGTTGGATAACATCGGGTTTGAAGCCACCTTTGTCACGTTCCTTCAGGACCCCAGCACGCAGGGCCTGATCATTCAGGACCCGAGTCAAAGCTGCCTTGCACCCACTCTCGTGGACGCCACCATCCCTTGTCCTGACACCGTTGGCAAAACTATGGATCGTCGTCCGATATCCCGTATTCGGCAGTAGCGAGACCTCAACCTGTACCTGACCCAATCCCGGGTCTTCCCGGGTTCGAAGGATGGTGATCGGGGCCTTGTAGAGGGAAGTGCTATCCGGTGGCGTGAGGTAGCGCACGAAATCCGCCACCCCTTCCCGTGAGAGGTACGTTCGTGTCACCATCGCCTCGGCATCCGGGTCCCAGAACGTGAACTCGATCTCGAGACCGCGGTTGAGGTATGCAGCCGCTTGAAGGCGTCCCTCGATCAGGTCAATCGCATAGGTGGCATCCGGATCGAAGATTGTCGTGTCGTGTCGCCACCGGAATTCGGTACCAGTCCGCGCACGTTCGAATGGCGCCAACTGTCTGGTCCGGTGCGGTCTGGCCTCGCCGTGGCGGAACTCCTGGGTGAAGCAGACCCCGTCACGCCAGATGGTCAGGTGAAGCTCCTGGGACAGCGCATTGATGACCGTCGCACCGACACCGTGGAGGCCACCGGCGGTCTTGTACGCGCCCTCTTCAAACTTGCCACCGGAATGGGGGACGGTCAGGATGATCGTTGCCGCCGGAAGCATGCGTCCCTGGTATTCCTTCGGATCGATAGGTATCCCGCGCGCTTGATCCCGTACGGTCACCCATCCGTCCTTGTCGATGCGGACCAGGACGTGCTTGCCGTGTCCGGCGTTCGCCTCGTCGACGGCGTTGTCCACCGCCTCATAAATGAGGTGGCACAACCCGGAGGTGCTGGTCGACCCGATGTACATCCCGGGACGGCGACGGATCGCTGCAACACCCTCGAGAACCTGGATATCGGCACCTGTGTAGGTCTGACCTGTACCTGGAGGCGTCGCCTTCGCACGGCTCCGCCGTTCCGAAATCGCCGCAACTCTCGGTTCGGAGACAGAAACCTCGGAACCCACTCCGCCAACCAGGCGCTCAGTAACTACTTCGAATACCGGTGGTTCCATCACTTGTGAACCAGCATCAGCGGCGTCAGCAGGCAGGGACGGAGCAGGCAATCGGGTTTCCAGCTCATCGAAAAGGGAAGGTTGCTTGGTGACCATTGTCGGTTGAACGCGCCAATCTAGAACAAGTGTACGAAATTATCGTCCGTGGCAATGGCATGACAGGCGCCAAACCCATCTCCCACAACGAGTTCATGACCAACGCCGTGTCACGCACTGGACCACGA
>DDYL01000083.1:7209-10676 GCA_002347925.1 Chloroflexi bacterium UBA2235
AAAATACATGAGTGATCAGGATGCAGGTCTAACCACCACCAACGCGCCCGCACCAATCACCCCTGCGTCGTCCCCAAGGCGCGACGCCAATACCCATGATGAGCATTCACGCAATCGTGACGGTCCGGAGACCGCAAGGTTGGAAAGGCCATTTTGGACCGCCGACAGCATCACATCACCGGCGTTCATCACTCCCCCACCAAGCACAATCACATCCGGGGCATACGCCCGCCACGCGACGGCAATGGTCTGGGCAATGAACCGCCCCTCGCGGGCAACGAGCTGAAGGGCGTCGGTATCTCCTGCAGTCGCCAAGCGCGTGATCATCGACGCGTCGATCCTTGAGAGGTCTCCGTGGCTTGCCTCAACCAGGCCGGGCGCCCGGCCATCCCGAGCCCAGGACTGTCCCGCTGACGCAAAGGCGGGACCAGACGCAACCGCTTCAACACAGCCCCGCGCGCCACATGAACAGACCACCGCGCCAGCATCGGGGTCTACCGCACCGGCGAGGCCCGGGAGGTGCCCCAATTCGCCGGCACCGCCCGCCCGGCCGCGGACGATTCGCCCTCCCTCCACCGCACCAGTCCCAATCCCAGTACCGATGGTGATGTAGGCAATCGTAGGGATCGCACTCGAAGACTCGCGATCAGGATCGCCAAAGATTGCCTCGCCCCATGCGGCCGCGTTGACGTCGTTCTCTACGGTCACGGGGACGCCATACCTGGCTTCGAGTGCCTCAGCGATCCCGAGGTCGATCCACGCCATGTTCGAGGCACGACGAAGGACCCCGGAGTGGTGGTCGACGGACCCAGCGCACGCTACCCCAATCGCAGCAACGGTAGACCCGTGGCTCTTCGCGTCTCGCCAGACTTGGTCCACGACCTCCAAGATGCTTGCGGTGCCGCCCTTGTTGGTGGTTGGATCAACCGGACCACGGGCACGAGCAGTCAAGACCGGCGGACTGCCCGAATTCGCTTCGACGAGACCCGCTGCAACCTTGGTCCCGCCGATGTCAACACCTATCACTCGCATCCCGGCACTCCACACACCGTCCTATCGCTCCGACCGGTGATAGACGACATCCCCATCAACGATTGTGAGGATGCACCGTAGGTCCGATCCGTTCAGATCCGGGAGCGCACCGCCCAGGCGCGCACCTGGGACAGGAGCGAGAACGCACAAATCCGCATCAAATCCCGGAGCGATCCGCCCCTTGCGGTCACCGAGTCCGAGCTGGCTGGCTGGCACGGTGGAGGCCATCCGGGCCGCATCGGCGAGCGGAACACCCCCCGCAGACGTCAATACCGCAATGTTCCGGTCAGCCGGCGACCCACTCCCCGCCAGGTTGCCCGTTTCCGACCAGCATCCGAGGTCGTCCCGGACTTCAAACGACCTGCCGGTGGAGGCATCCTCATACCGCCCGGGAGCAAGTCCACCCCACCGGGTCGCATCGGTGACCAACGCCACCCGGTCCGATCCTTTGGCGCGCCAAAGCACTTGCTGCATGAGCGGATGCACGTGGGCACCGTCTGCGATCAGTTCGCACACCACGCGGTCGTCAGTCAGCAGCGCACCAACCGCACCCGGAGTTCGGTGGTGGAGTGGTTGCATTCCATTGAATGTATGTGTCGCGTGCCGCGCGCCAGCGTCGATTGCCTCACGAACCAATTCGGGCGGCGCCGTCGTGTGTCCCACTGAGACCACCACCCCGGCACCAGTCAGACGTGAGATGAACTCAAGCGCACCTGGAAACTCCGGCGCCGCTGAAACGAGGCGGATTGAACCACCAGAGAGTTCCTGCATCCGGGCAAAATCATCCCACTCGGGAAGGATGGCGCTTCGTCCGCTGGCACCTCTCGCACCCCAGGCCACCCAGGCATCCCAGTTCAGCCACGGTCCCTCGATATGCATGCCTAGTGACCTTGCGCCTCCGGTCGGAATACCTGTCAGGCTGCCAAGTCCCGGTAGCCAAGATGCCATTTCAGTCACCCAAGGAGGTTCTCCGCCAGACAATGTCTCTGCAACAGGCGCCCGTCCGTAGTTTCCTACGGTCATCAAGAGACCGGTACAGCCACTCTCTGCGCGGCGACGGAGGATCAGCGTCGCACTGTCGGGGCCATCGACGTACCGTTCGCCCCAACCTCCGTGGGTATGGACGTCGATGAACCCTGGCATCAGGGTCGATTCCTCACCCAGGTCGATGACTGTCGTACCAGCGAGGATGGCATCGCGTTGGGGGCCGCGCCTCGGGATGAGTGACATAATGCGCCCGTTTCGGATCGTCACGCCGGCGAGGTCCGGGGAGACATCCGGAGTTAGTACGGTGCCGACGATCAGTGACAGGGTGTGCGTGGCAGTCGATGTCGAGTTCATGATGGTGGCACTCTACCGATGTCGGTCGAGTGAGGCTACCTCAGTGTCGGACACTCGAGAAACTGGCGGGAAGTGCCTCCGGCCATCGTGCGCGAGGCCGGAAGTCATCCAAGTCAGCATTGGTGCGGCCGGACAGATACCCTGTCACATGCATCGCAAGCCCGACGGGTTTGACCGACCCCGCCGCCTCGGATGCCTGACTTTCCAAATGGCCACCGGGTCACCGCGGGTTAGCAATCATTGAATGGATGAGATCTCATGAGCGTTGGAACAGGACCTAATCGACCAGTGCGCGTCGCAGTGGTAGGCGTTGGCGTCATGGGGCGCGACCACGTGCGCAATGCCCGGGCACTCGAGGCAGCAGCCGGCAACGATGGTGGCCTCCTCAAACTCGTTGGCATTGCCGATATCGACCATGAACGCGCGGAGGCACTCGCCAAGCATCCCACCGATCATCACGCGCCGGTCCTACCTGCGTTCGAGGACTTCAAGGCAATGTATTCCGCAACGAAGCCGGATGTCGTTGTCATTGCCACTCCCCATCCGCAGCACGAGGAGGCAGCAGTTGCGGCGGCGCGAGCCGGGATCCATGTCCTTTGCGAAAAACCGATTGCGCACACGCCGGAATCTGCTGACCGAATCATTGCCGCGTGCAAGAACGCGGGGGTGATGCTGGGCATGGACTTCAATCAGCGCCTCGTACCTGCCTACATGAAGGCGCGCGAATTGATCCAATCCGGTGCACTTGGCCGAATCTATCGGGTCAACTTCATTGCTAGCGGGTGGTACCGCACCCAGGCGTACTACAACTCTGGTGGTTGGCGAGGCACGTGGGCTGGTGAAGGGGGCGGGGTCATCATGAACCAGGCTCCCCACCATCTGGACCTGTATTCATGGCTCGCTGGTCGCCCTGACAGGGTCAAGGCGACCGCACGTACCCGGATCCATGAAATCGAGGTCGAGAATACGGTTGGCGCCCTCCTGGAACACGGCGATGACCGCGTGGACACGTTCTACACCACCACCGCAGAGTGGCCTGGCCGAACGGAATTCCTTTTCAGGGGCACCCTTGGCACCCTTGAGGCCGTGGACGG
>DDYL01000083.1:10686-11017 GCA_002347925.1 Chloroflexi bacterium UBA2235
CACACGGCCAATCACCATCTGGTGCTTGGGAGGATGTTGACACCGATGAGTCTCCGAAAGGCACGGGCGCGCACCGGCTTCTCCTCGAACATTTCTGTGAGGCCGTTCGCGACGGTGATCCCTTGAAAATAGTGGCAACTGGCGAGGACGGTCTGCACGCGCTCGAACTTGGGAATGCGATGTACCTCTCCTCTCATTTGGACGAGACCGTCACGATGCCGATTTCCCGAGAAGCGTATCGGGAATTCCTTCAGTCAAAGATCGCTGAAGTCTCAGCAGCCGGTTCCCGAAAGCGTGCCGGGCACGTGGAGTTCAAGGGTGGCGAAATCCC
>DDYL01000083.1:11043-27039 GCA_002347925.1 Chloroflexi bacterium UBA2235
ATCGCGCCCACTCTCGTTTAGTGTGTTGAACATTGGCGCGAGCGCAAGGAGAGACCAGTGAAGATCACGGCAGTTGAAACCATCGTCCTGCGCGTGCCGGACGTCCTCGCAATCAACGACAGCGCGCAGGACGCCATTGTCATCCGTGTCCATACTGACGCTGGCATTACCGGCGTGGGAGAGGTGGATTCATCACCAGAGGTGATCCGCGCAATCATTGATGCGCCGAAGTCACATCGTGTGTGCACCGGACTCGCTCAAACGATCATCGGAGAGGATCCGTTCGACATCGAGCGTCTTTGGGAGAAGATGTACCGCGCCTCGGTGTGGTTCGGCAGACGAGGTGCTGCAATCCAGGCGATGAGCGGGATTGACCTCGCCCTTTGGGACATCAAAGGCAAGGCTCTCGGACTTCCTCTCTACAAGCTCTTTGGCGGAGCGCTCCAGAAGTCGGTCCCGGCGTACGCAAGTGTGTTGATGCCAGAGACGCCGGACGCTGCTTTCGCCGAGGTTGCGCGTTGGCGTGCGAAAGGCTTCAAGGCGATCAAGCTCGGCTGGGGTCCGATGGGGTTCGATGTCGCCCACGACGCCGCACTGGTCGAGGCCGGTCGCGAGGCGGCCGGTGATGCGATGGAACTGATGATCGACTTAGGCTTCTACCCGGGTCCGGATCTTGACCTGGGTTGGGATGCTTCCCGTGTGCTCGATTTCGCGCGTGCGATCGAACCATTCCATCCATACTGGCTTGAAGAGTTTCTCCCACCAGACGATCTCGTCGGGTTTGCACGGGTAGCGGCCGGCACGACAATCCGAACCGCTGCGGGTGAGAACTGCATGGGACGGTATGAGTTCCTCGACCTGATGGACCGAGGCAATGTAAGCATCGTGCAACCAGATGTCACCCGATGCGGTGGCCTGACAGAGGCGAGGCGAGTCGCCTACCTGGCCGCCGACCGAGGGTTGCCCTGCATCCCCCATGCGTGGAGCACCGGGCTCATCAAGGCCGCGTCGATGCACCTGATCGCATCAATTCCCAATGCCCGCTACCTGGAGTACGCGCTGCCCGAAACCCCGATGAACCTTCACCTATTTGGAGGGCTCGGCATAGAGGTAGACGAAAACGGCTTGGCCCACGTGCTTGAAAAGCCAGGAATTGGCGTGGAGCTTGACGAGTCTGTGGTGCGCCAATATTCCGTGCCGGGTGCGGGGTCCTCCATAGGTTGACCCTAAACGCCCACGATGTGTGCCTGTGGGTACACGTCGTGGGCACTTTGGGTTGGCCTGATCTACTGGGCGTCGCGCGCGTGCTTCCAGGCGGCGTCGGCTGCGGCGTACGCTGCCTCTTCTGGCATATGCGCTGACGCGGCCTTCCAAATCGCGAATAGCCGGTCATACTCGGCTCGCGCGACGCGCGTCTGCTCCCACGCGTTCTCAGCTGCCTTGAACTCGGGCATCCCGGCGCTGGCATGTTCCCAAGCGGCTTCGGTTCGGTCACGTTCGGCGCGGAGGCGTTGTACTTCTGTCATGCCTGACCATACGTGTTGCCCGCGGGTATCGCACTCAATTGCGAACATACGGCCCGGTCGGTAGGGTTCATCCGGTGGAAGAGACCGGCCGTACTGACGTGCATTCGCGTGAAGCGTGGACCAACTGGTACCTGGCGTGGACCTCATGGCAGATTGCCTCTGAAGGAATGCCCGAATACGAGGTATTCAAGCGAGCGCGGTCCTCTTACGAGACCCTTTCAGCGCGCGAGGACCGTCCCGAAACGAATGGTCAGCACTCTTGGGCAGACCTCGCGCGGGCGGACACCGAGTTCCAGCGCGCCTGGAGGGACTGGCAACGTGCCTCGGGTGGGATGCCCGAATTCAGTTCGTACCTTCTGGCGCTTGACCAATGGGAACGCGTGGCACCACGGGAACCTGTCGAGACCGGAAGCGCGTCCGATTGATGACACTTTGGTCAACGACCAACAATGCCCTTGAAGGCCTCCAGGACCTTCCGACCACTTTCTTCCCACCGGAACGATGCGGCTTGCAAATGACCACGGACAATTAGGTCAGACCGGAACTCCCGATCTTCCATCAGGCGTCTGACACCAATTGCAATGGCCTCGCTGTCAAATGGGTCGACAATGATCCCGGCGTCCTGGACAACTTCAGCGAGTGACCCGCCGTGCGAGGCGATAACGGGCACACCACAGGCCATGGCCTCGACACACGGGAGGCCGAATCCTTCATAAAGCGAGGGAAACACACACGCAACCGCGCCGCCGTACAACGCTGCCAAATCTTGATCATCGACGCCCGACAGGATTGTGACGCGATCGTTGACACCGCTTCGCTCAAGCGCTTCAAAGATGGGATCGCAAAGCCATCCGGGCCGGCCAACATGGACCATCCTGACGCTATCCGGTAGTCGGCACAACGCCTCGAAAATGACCGGGAGGTTCTTTCGCGGCTGGATGGTGCCGACCGAAATCACATAATCGCCACCAACGTTCCACTTGGCCTGGACTGCTTCAATGGATTCCTTCGTCGCCGGCTTGAAGACGTCATCGGGCGCCGAGAGCACGGTGAGAACTTTCGCCGGGTCCGCACCTAGGTGTTCGATGACGTCGCGTCGGGTCTGCTCGGAATCCGCCAGAACAAGCGATGCCGCACGGACACTGCGGGGCACCGTGGTCTCCAAATATCTCCGAAGCGGCGGAAAGTGCGTGTCCGGGAAAAGGACATAACTCAGGTCATGGATCGTGACGACCCCGGGAGCGCGCCATCTTGGAGCGAGTGCAAAATCTGACGAATAGAAAATGTCGGCTCCGCCTGCATAGAGGTCAGTAGGAAACGGAAGCCGCAACCGTTGCAACGCCACGGTCATCCATCGCTCGTCCAGAGGGAGCCGGCGCGTTGAAACTCCCGGCCAATCCTCCGGCAGAGGAATCCGCTTCGGTCCACTCCATAGCAGCGTCAGCGAATGATCTTCGCCATCCACATCGGCGGCGGTGGCCAACGCTCGAACCAGGCCGCGGGTGTAGCGCCCGACACCTGCCGGTTGCCGAACACCCGCCGTGAAGTCGACCGCGATCCTCACTGGTGCGACATCCGCCGCTACTCAGTTTGACTGCGCACGACCGCGCCGCGAAAGTACGAACGCGGGCAGTCCCGCAGCGATGATGCCGTAGTAGCTGATCAGGCGATCCATGAACGCCACGACCACTGCCACCTGGGTAGCAACTCCAAACAGTGGAAGGACACCGAGGAATGCTGCCTCGACACCACCAAGCCCACCCGGAGTCGGAACGATCAGCGCCAGGGAAATCGCCGCGACGATAAAAAGTGCCTCGAGCGGTGTGATCGCAACCCCGAGCGACCGGATAACGCAGTACAACCTACCGGCCTCAGATGCCCATGCCAGGCCCGTGTAGAGCATCAGCAGCGGGATGTTCTTGAAACTCGCGAAGGTGCCTGCGGCAAAACGTTGGTAGGTCTCGTGAATACGCGGCGGGAACATCCTCATCACGCGGTCGCCAAACCGATACATGAGAAAGAGCCCGAGAAGCATGAGCGCGACGCCGGCCCATCCAAGTTCAAGCATTTCACTGATGTGGGGATCAACACGTTGCCCAAGGACCGCAGCACCGGTAATCCCCAGCACGGTGACCAGCATCACAATGTCTGCAATCCGCTCTGCCAGGACCGTTCCAACCGTTCGGCTTATGGATAGTCCGAACTCGCCACGGATCAGGTAGGCGCGATACACATCTCCCACTTTGCCGGGCATCACACTATTCACGAACCAGGACAGGAAGATGATCTCCGTAAGCGGTCGGACGGGCAGTCTCGCACCGTTGTCAATCAGCAATCGCTGCCACCGCAATCCTCGAACAGGGAACGTTGTCAGGTAGATCAGGACTGCAAACCCATACCAACCAAGGTCGATGTTCTGAAGCTTCGACCACACATCGGCGGGATCAATGGCACTTGACCGAACGACCCATATCAGGATTCCGACACCAAAGAGGAAACTCGCCGCCGTCCGCCACGAAAAGAACCGCCCGGAGACGTTCATCGGAGCGTTGTCAATCACACCACCCGCATCCGTTGATGCAGGACTGGGGTCACCTCCGATTGGAGACGCCTTCGCGCGTGTCACGTCTTGTGGTGCGCCGAGAGGCTCAGACATCGGAGTGGCCATCGTTCTTTCCAGGCGGCGGTGTCACGCGAGTGTGGGAAATGCGCCAGCCCGAGGTTGCACGTGGAACCCCAGTCACATCCACCAGTGACTTGCCTTCGATTCGGTTAGCGTGGCACCGTGTGACTTCCCGCCCTCAACGAAACGGTCCGGACGACGACCCGGTGATGGTACTCGGCCCGCACTTATTCGAGCACCGTTTGAGCCGGATCGGTGGCGGCTGGAGCTCGTCGAACTTCAAGCCCTGACGCTAGTTGCGCAATGGTGCACGACACCACTCCTGCATGGTCGGTTGCGAGATCAATCAATTCATGATTCGTGAGATCAGTCCGCTTGGCACTTGATCGCGCTCGTCACTGACACTCGAAAGGGCCAACAATAGTCCGACGGTCACGCTCATCCCATGGACGAATAGCACATCAACCAGATTGTGCGTGGCAAGAGCCCCGATACTGCCAAGCGTGCCGAGTGCAATTGCACGTCCGTAACTCGTCGTCGCCGTGCGCCACGCGCTGCGGGTTGATCGCACCGCGACGAGGATGACGATGATGTAGGCAATGCACGCGAACAGTCCCGCCTCAGCGGCGATAGTCAGGTAGTGATTGTGGGCGTGTCCGAGGGCGACGGGCCATTGTGGCAGGCGATATGTGTCATAGGCGGTGTTGTAGTTTCCGATCCCGACCCCCACAATCGGGTTCGCGCTGAACATCTGCCATCCGGCATACCATTGGGAAAGGCGTTCCATCACCGCCCAGTTTTCTGGGGTAAGTGTCATCGAAGACATCGAAAACACAGAGAAAAACGATCCGAAGATACTGCCAATTCGGTCGGTCACCTCTGAAGGTAGCACCGGCCACAACGCGAGTAGAATTACCGACCCAAGACCGCCGAACGTCAGGACTGCATGGCGGGCACTCCGGCTCTCAATCAGCACGACAGTCAGAATTCCCGTAATTTGTCCCAGCCACGCCCCGCGTGACATCGTGGTGACCAAAGCGACAGCGAGGACGGCGGAAGCACCACCCCAGAACCATCGCGCCGGGCGCGTACGTACGCCAAACAGCGCCACTGACAGCACCAAGGGTAGATGCAGGCCGAGATACCCGGCATACGGGTTCGGCTGCTCAAAACTTCCGTACGCCCGCATCAGCCACGTCCCGATCATGAAGTGATCTGGCCCCCAGTGCAGCGTCGCCTGCAGCAGGCCATAGACCGCCTGAGAAACCACCGCAGCAGTCATGACAAGAAACATCATCCGCCGGTCGGCAATCCGTACCAGAAGGCTCTGACCGATCAACGTCACACCCGCAACCTCAACCCACTTGACAAGTTCCTTGCCGGCGAGGACCAGGTTTGGTGCAACCACGCAGGAAAGGACAAGGAGGCTCAAGAGCAGCCCAATCGCGATTACAAGTGGAGTCAGTGATGGTGATGGAACCCGACCCGCAGCACGAGCCGTACCCCATCCGACAACAAGGAGGAGGAAGACCGCCTCGGTCGGCGTGACATTGACGTTCTGGTAGCGAAAATCGGCGAGACCCTGATACGGCACGGTGAATGCAAGCGCGTAGAGTGCCCACAGTGGACGAGCCATGAGCACCGCAACCCCTGCGACGCCGACAAGAAGTACCGATGTCAGGTATGCCGGAATAAGCGCTATTGCTAAGCCAATGGGGATTGCCACCATCCACGCGGGTGGCGGCGCCGTCTTGCGTGCGAACGCGCCGACACCAATTCCTGGATCGACGGGCAATGCCATCGCCGAACCCGGCAAGGTCGCGGAGCGTGACGTGGTGCGGCCCGACGTCGTGTCGCGTTGCTGATCGGTCGTCAAAGGTTCGCCCAGTCCATCAATCGAACGCGTGGGCGCGACATCCCGCGCCACGACCTTCGGCCCCCCCGAGATCAGTTGTTGGGGTTGACAATCGAACTTAGGGTCGGACTGGCCGGAGGAGGTTTTTCGGTCGAAAAGTCATGGATGAGTAAGAGGGCCCACGTCGCGTAGGAAAGGTCCGAAACAAAGAAACTGTTGTCCACGAGACCGTGGATGGCCCAGACGATGAACGCACCGGCGGTGGCTATAGCCAAGGGGTTGACATCCGCGGAGCGATTATCGGCGCGGAGCCTCCAAAGTAACCTGACGCCGACAAACATCAAAAGGAGGACGCCAGGGAAGCCCAGCCGTATCCAGAAGTCAAGCAGGAACTGGTGAGGATGCGAAAGGTTCGGCTCCCTCCAGGCCGCGGCACCCATGTAGTTTGGGTACGCGTAGACGAACTGGTCCAATCCGAGGCCCAACCAAGGGTGGTCGCGGATCATTTCAACGGCCCCGGTCCAGACGCTGAATCGCAGCAATCCGGTTCCGCCAGACACGAACATGAGTCCGAGCCGCTCCGACCTTGAGATCAACAGAATTGCTCCTGCAACTGATGCCGTGAGGAGAATGACGAGCTTGCGCGAAAGCCTTAGTTCGATGTGACTCCACTTGAGCCACATGCGACCAATCCACAGGAGCGCAATCGCGACCGCAAGCCACGCTCCACGGGAGTACGTCACTGCCACTCCTGCGACGATGACCACGACGGACGCACGCAACCACCACCGCACCAATCGATGGCCGGTATGCAATGGCCACAGTGCGAGGACGAAGGCGACTGGAGCAACTCTCCCGATAAACAGGGCGAGGTTGTTCGGGCTTGGGTAGAGAGCACGCGCGCGCTCCACACCATCCGCACCGACGAGCCCGACTCCAAGGACCCACTGTCCTAGCGCGAGGGCCGATACCGCGGACGCCCCCAGTACCAGTGCAAAAGCAAGTCGCCGTTCGGCGTCATCACGACTTGCGACGAATCGCGCCAGCAGGAACCACGTGACAGGTTCAATGATGACCTGCCGCCACTCGCGCCAGGCCGGGTTCGGGTAGGCAGACGACGCCGCCGCGATCGTTCCGATGACTCCGAGGGACAACGCAGCAATAACAAGACCATCAAGCTGAACACCCACTCCGGAACTGGCTTGGTTCTCACCGTACGGATCAACATGCTCCGAACGAAGCATCCCCCTGAGGAAGGCAAGTAGCGCCAGCCCGAGCAGGCCTAGTTCGACCGGTGAGAACCGACCGAGAGGTGTGCTAAGCGCTACTGGTGCAAGAGGCAAGATCGCCGGGAAGGCAAGAATGGCATCAGAAATCCAGTCCCGTTGAATCCAGCCGACAGTGAGGCCTTTGGGAGCTGTCGTCCCCCCTTCAGCTAGGCCTTGAAATACCTTCGTGCGAGTTGACACATCGCCGGTTAAGGTGCGCGAACCATCATAGGCGGGAGAGAACCAACTGCGCGAGGTTGTGCGACCAGCTTGGGGATCCTGACCCAGTCCGAGCAGGTCGCCCGGAACTGCGGGGTCCGCGCGAAAGTAATCAATTCCGTCTATGACCGCGCGTCCCACTGACGCACGAAAGAGCCAGAGCCCGCCGAATCCGGACGCGATGAGCCCAAGGACGTAGACGGTCTCGGCGGCGAACGTGCGATCCCTCGACACCACGACCCCGTCGAATGCAACCCCTGGAGCCGATGACCCGGTGCCAACGTCGCCGCTTACCGTTAGTTCGAATTCGTGGCGTCCATCCGGAAGTCCCGACGCTACGAGAAAGCGCTTCGCGTCGCCTGACTGCGGAGCCCCGAGGTCGAGCGTCGCCTGCCCGAACCGGTTCCGCGGGCGTTCGTTCGCAAGCAGATACGATCCATCGATTGTCACGTACGCCACGCCCCGCGCGGGCCCGACAGAGGTGACCACTTCAAGGCGTGTGCCTTCAAATGCAAGGCGAACATGTGCATTTGGAGCCGGTGTCTCACGAAGGACACCACCAAAGGCCTTTGGATCGCTTGTGACTTGCCAAGTTCCCTCGTAGCGCACGCCCGGTGCGGATTCCTGCCACATTCCCACACCAAGGATGGGTGACGCCGCGGACGCCTTCAGGGATGCGTATGCCGGTCTGGTGGACCAATCCTCCCTGACAAGAGCAAAAAATGGTGTTGGATCGTCGGCTTCAGCACGCGGCTGCCTCATGAGCCAGACGGCCATTGGACCAAGCCAAGGCCACTCACGAGCCGCCCGCGCATACCCACCGCTCAGGTGCGCCGCTTGCGTAGCCTCATCGACGCGACCCCACGGCGACGGTCTTCCAGTCCAGGCCGCCGGCTGGGTGTTCCACCCGAACTCGGATATCCAGACCGGTTTGGACGTATCACGGTGCCTGACCATCACGTCTCGAAATAGCGTGACCCGGGGCAGGTTTGTGTACCAGGCACCCACCTGATGATCATTTGGGCCGGTCCACAAGCCGTAGCCATTTGCGGCGGCGATGTCGAAGAATGGCGCCGCACCGTGAAGGTACATGCGGTCGAAGTACACAAGGTCATCAAGTCCGGCGGCCGTCTCGTCGTCAGGTTCCAGAGTCTGGGCGAGCGATGCGGTCAGGATGCGCGCCTTTGGATTCCCCTGCCTTGCACCGGTGTAACCGGCGCGAAGGAGTTCCACGTAGGCGGCGGGGTCGACTGGTCGACGTCCCCATTCCTCAGTGAGGTTCGGCTCGTTCCAGATCTGCAGGTACCCGATCTGATCCCGGTAGCGTGACGCGAACGCGGCGGCGAAGTCGGCATAGTCCCGCACGTTGACAGGCGGGTGCGACTTGTATGACCCATCCGGTCGAGACCACGGAGGTGGGAGTTCTAGCCGGGCGATCACCCGCAGGTTCCGGTCGTGGGCCAGCCTCGCGATTGTGTCCCACCGCGTCCAGGTTGGCTGATTGCGTTCAAAATCCCAGAAGTTGCCTTTGTGTCCGGGTTCGATGTCAGCCCACGACACTTGCTGCCGAATCCAACCGAACCCGGCGTCCTTCACAAGGTCAAGGGTCCGGGCCATCGACACGTCATCTGGTTCAAGTTCGAGTTGCGTGTTCACGGCGTGCGCCGTAACGTCATGTTCCGGAAAAGGCGTGCCTGGGTCTCCATAGACAACACCGCGGTCGAGGACCTGCCGTCCAGCCCACAGACCGAGACCCGATAGTCCGATCGCAATGATCCAGAGGGAAACCCCAAGGCCTTTCCGGATCATGACGGGGAAATAGTTGCGCCATCCGCGACGCAGTCAGGGGCGATCACCAGATCACTTTCGGCCAGCCGCTGCCTTGATCGCGTGATACACCGGTCGAGGCGTGAAATCTGGGTCGACAAGCCGGAAGTAGTACTCCGACTTCGAAGGTGAAATGTCCCCAACNNACGCCTTCAACGGTCCAATCCGCCTGCTGACGGTCCGTAACCCGTTGCCAGATGAGTTCCTCGCGGGGCATGTCCTTTGGGCTTGCGTTCCAACCATATTCGTTGAACCAGACCGCCGTTGCGCCATCTCCATGCTTTTCCATCACCGCACGCAACAATTCCACACGGCGGAAGTTCAGGGTCTGCCTCGACGGTGGGTCTGTAGGGCTTCTGTCCATGCCATACGCGTTCGCAGACAGGATGTCGAACGTACCCTTGGCACCTGCCAGGTACATCTGATCAAGGAAGTCCATCTCATTCAGGTGAATCGGGCCGAGCTCCACATTCATGGCAAGTGGTGCCGCCAGTACCGATGCATGAGGATTGGCCTCCTTGATCCGTCGGTATGCCACCTTGAGCATGGCCGTGTATCCGACCGGGTCAGGCTTGCCCGTCCACTCCTCGCCAAGGTTTGGCTCATTCCAGACCTGGAAGTGGTTCACCCGACCCTTGTATCGGGACGCAAGCAGGAACAGGAAGTCGCCGAAATCGTTCAGGTTGTCGGGTGGTCCCTGTGGGCGTGTCTTGTCCAGCCTCGCCCACGCTGGTGGGCGATCTACACGCGCAATCATCTTGAGACCAGACATATCAGCCAACCGGACGAGTTCATCGAACTTGTCCCAAGTGCCCTGCACGTACTTGACGTCGAAGAACTGGCCCTTCCGTGGTTGCTCAATCTCCTCCCACGGGAACTGCTGCTTGATCCAGACGAACCCAGCGCCCTTGATCATTGTCAGGGTCTGTTCGCGTTTCCACGCCTCCACTTCCTTGTGGAGGAAGGTGTGGGTGCCCCAAGGGCTTCCCTCGGTGGCTTGTGCCGAGCGCGAAGGCGCCGGCAACGACGGAGGGTCAACCGATCCCGGAATGCATGCACCCAAGAGCGGCATAGATAGTGCGGCGCCTACGACCGCCCGTCGTGTTACGGGGAGGTCGCGGCTGAAAACTTTCACGCCCACACCCGAAGTTTCACCCACTACCCATGAACGGGCGAAAAGGACCCAAGCGTGACACTAAGTCGATTCAGGCTGGAGCCGGAGTTGGCAGGGACGTCAAGGCAACCGACAGAACAGCATCCATCTGTTCAGCAAACACAAACGTGAGATCACGTTGTACGTCGGCCGGGATGTCAATGATGTCCCGACGGTTCCTTTCAGGCAGGATCAAGGTTCGTACTCCCGCGCGGTGAGCGGCAAGCGCCTTCTCCTTGACTCCGCCGATCGGCAAAACACGGCCACGCAGCGTTATTTCGCCAGTCATCGCGACATCACGACGAGCAGGTCGACGGGTGGCCGCAGATACGAGCGCGGTAGCGATCGTTATTCCCGCCGAAGGACCGTCCTTCGGAGTGGCCCCCGCCGGCACGTGTATATGGATATCCATACGTTCGTGGAAATCCTCGGGAAGATTCAAGGCGGATGCCTGGCTGCGTGTATACGAAAGTGCTGCCTGCGCCGATTCGCGCATCACGTCGCCAAGTTGGCCGGTGAGGACGAGACGGCCCTTCCCTTCCATCAAGGTCACTTCAACCGTGGTGATGTCACCGCCGACTGATGACCATGACAGTCCTGTCGCAACCCCGATTTCGTCGGCCGCCGAGGCCGCGGTATGGCTGAACCGGCGTGGTCCCAAATGCTCTCGGATTAACGTGGGCGTGATGGTTATGGGTCGTACCGCCTCCAAGTCTCCATCTTCACTGACCGAAGGCACGACAGTATCAGCACCTTGAGAACCTACCGCGATGGAAGGAGCTACCGCCTCACTTGCACCGTCAGTAGAAGGTGCGATCGGGTCTGGCGGAGGCAAGAGATCGGCGACTTTCCGAGCCATCTTCCGACAGATGGTCGCCAGCTCACGTTCAAGGTTCCGAACTCCAGCCTCACGTGTGTATTCCCGGATCACGCGGCGCAACGCCGCATCACTGAATTTCACGTGCTTGTCGGTGAGACCGTGTTCAGACAGTTGCCGACCAACCAGGAAGTTGCGTGCGATGTGCAACTTCTCTTCTTCGGTGTACCCGGGAAGATCGATCACCTCCATCCGATCGCGCAATGGTGATGGCACCGTGTCCAACTGGTTGGCGGTGGCAATGAATATCACTTGTGAGAGGTCGTAGGGGACCTCGAGGTAGTGGTCGGAAAAGTTCACATTCTGCTCAGGATCAAGGATCTCGAGTAACGCACTGGAAGGATCCCCACGGAAATCCATTCCAAGCTTGTCAATCTCATCGAGGACGAACACGGGGTTCACCGTCCCCGCCTGACGCAATCCCTGAATGATCCTGCCCGGCAACGCGCCGATGTATGTGCGCCGATGGCCACGTAGCTCCGCCTCGTCCCGGATGCCTCCGAGGCTAACCCGCACAAACTTGCGCCCCAGAGCAGTTGCGATGCTTCTGCCAAGGCTCGTCTTTCCGACACCCGGTGGCCCGACGAAACACAACAGCGGAGTGCGCATCCGCGAACTGAGTTTGCGCACCGCGAGGTATTCGAGGATCCGCTCCTTCACCTTGGGCAACCCGTAGTGGTGTTCCTCGAGAACCCGGGAGGCGTTGGATATTGAGAGAAGGTCGTCGGTACGCGTCGACCATGGCAAGGCAACTAGCCAATCAAGGTATGTGCGGATCACACCGACTTCAGGCGACGCTGATGGCATGGTCTGTAAGCGATCAAGCTCCCGGTTGGCCCGCTCGGCCACGATCGCAGGCATGGAAGCACCGGAAATCTTCGTGCGGAGTTCGTCATGGTCGCGGTTTCCTGCGTCCAGGTCACCGAGTTCTTTCTGCAGGACCTTGAGTTGCTCCCTGAGGAAGAATTCCCTCTGGGTCGCGTCCACCTCGTGCTGTGCCTGCTGGTGAATCTCGCGTTCCAACTCGAGGAGCCGGAACTCCCGTTCGAGGATTGTCTCGACGTGCGAAAGTCTCGCCACTGGATCAAGCATTTCCAACGTTGCTTGACGCTGCGCAAGTTCCAGGTTGACCGTGGACGCGACCATGTCGGCAAGACGACCGGGGTCGTCAACATTCATTGCAGCGACAACCGTGTCCTCCGCGAGGTTCTTGCTCAACTTCGCACACTTGTCAAGCAATTCAACAACTCGTTTGACCTGATCACTATGGTCGCCGATGCTCGGAGGAGGCTCTTCCGTAACGACCGCCCGGACCAGCAAGAATGGTTCCGTGTGGACGGTCTCTAGCAAGCGCAGGCGCCGTTGCCCCTGAACGAGGACGGAGGAGTTACCGTTTGGGAGTTTCAGGACCCTTCCGATGAGGGCCTCGGTACCAATGACATGCAAGTCATCAAGGTCAACGTCATCCAAGTCAGGGTTACGCTGTGCAACGATGCATACCGTGTGACCATGGCTGAGTGAGTACTCGATGGCTCGAAGCGAGCGCGGACGCCCGACCGGTAGCGGAGACACCATGTGCGGAAATAGCACCAAGTCCCGGACGGGAAGTACTGCGATCTCAACGACCTGAATTGACCGGGGCCGACGCACTCTCGATTTCGGGCGCACGGCGACCGCCTCTGCGACCTCACCCGGCACCTCGGCTGCAAGGCGGGCAGCCTCTGTAGCGCCACGGACGGCACGCTTGCGGGGCAGCGGTCGGACAGCGGCTTGGTCAGTCGGTTCACTCATGAATATGTTTTCCGGTCATGCCATCCGTCAAAGGTCAACATTGGCCATGCACGGAACTCTCTTTTTCAAGACTACAGGGTATCCGCCACGCATCGAAGGTGTTGGTGAAGTGATAGACCCGCTTGGGTGCATCAATCGCCTCCAGAGGCTCCCTTCAAACGCGGCAGGACTCGTGCCAGTAATTCGCGGGGATTTTCAGTCAGGATCGTTGCGTGTTCCCGTTCCGGAATACCGGCCCCGAGAAGCACCAGGCGTTGGAAGCGTGATGAGAGCAGGTCTCCGGGCTCGTGGCAATCACTATTGAGGAGCAACCTCCCTCCCGCCGCGCGCACAACGGAGGACACATGCCCATTTGCGTACGCGTGGCTCTTCCGGGCTGATACTTCGATGAAACAGCCTCTTTGAGCCGCTCTCTCAGCCTCTTCAGAAGTGATGAGCCCCGGGTGGGCGAGGATGTCCACATCCTCAGCGTCAATCGCCGCGCTATTGGTTCCCGGTTCCACAGGCTCGGCAATGGTCTCCCCGTGGACGACGACAACGGCGGCCCCCGCCGACCTTGCCCTCCGCGCCAACTCTGCAATGGATCCGGGAGGCACATGAGTTAGTTCGACGCCGGGAAGTGCCACGATTGGCCAGTGGTTCCGGGCGACCTCGCACTCACGAGCCAGCTGACCAAGGACCTCCTCTAGGTTTCCGGGACCGGCGTGATCGGTAACCGCGATCACTCCATACCCCGCCACAACGGCCCGGCGAATTAGTTCAGACGGAAGCAGGACCCCGTCCGAGAAGAAACTGTGCGTGTGAAAGTCCGAGATCACGACCGCGCCTCCGATGCCCCGGGATGGTAGCGGCTTGGAATGGTGGTGCGGACACCGGATTACGCGACAGGCACCACGACTTGGTGGTCGTGACGTACCATTAGGCCTTCAGGGGGAGGTTCGTATGGATAACCCCATCTTGTCTTTGATTCTTCCATTTGTCATTGTCACGGTCATCTTGATCGGCGCCGCATACGCCGTGCTGAGTGCCCGAAACCAGCGTCAACAAGTTCACGCAGCTGGAACCCTCCGCGAGGCAGATGTCGAGCGGCTCATGCGCGACGCCTCAGAAGAAGCTGACCGCCTCATAGAGGAGGCTCGGTCACGCGCCAAGGAACTCATCCTTGAGGCGAAGGAAGACTCGGTTCTGCACAAGGCCGAAGCTGAGCGCCACGCGCGCGAACGTCAAGCGGAAATGCAGAAGCGCGAACAGCGCATGACCACGCGCGAGGAGCATCTTGAACGGAAGGTTGAACAGTTCGAGAAGCGTGAGCGGACCCAAGTTCTCAAGGAGCAGTTGGCAGACCAGAAGACCGCCGAGGCCGAGGCACTTCGGGCGTCACAGCTGCGCGAACTTGAGCGCATCAGCAACCTGACTGAGGAATCTGCACGCGCTGAGCTCATCGCTCGTATCGAAGGGTCCGCCCGCGAAGAAGCCACCCAGCGAATCAGGGAAATCGAGCAGCAGACCAAGGAAGAGGCCGCACGCCGGGCTCGCTGGATTGTCGCTCAGGCAATCCAACGCTGTGCCTCTGATACGTCGATTGAATTGACCCAGACGTCCGTATCGATCCCGAGTGAGGAAATGAAGGGACGGATCATCGGCAAGGAGGGCCGAAACATCCGCGCCCTGGAGGCGGCGACTGGTGTCGACCTGATTATCGACGACACCCCTGAGACGGTCATCCTGTCCTCCTTTGACCCAATCCGACGCGAGATTGCGCGGGTTTCACTGCTCAAGTTGCTCTCGGACGGAAGAATCCATCCCACTCGAATCGAGGAATTGGTCGCAAAGTCCAAGACCGAAGTCGAGCAGCAGATGAAGGACGATGGCGAGCGCGCCGCGTATGAGGCCGGGGTTCCCGGGCTCAACGTTGAGCTGGTAAAGCTCCTTGGTCGCCTGAAGTTCAGGTCATCCTATGGCCAGAACCAGTTGCAACATTCACTGGAAGTCAGCTTCCTGGCAGGCGCAATGGCTGCAGAGGTGGGCGCAGACATTGCTGTGTGTCGGCGGGCAGGGCTACTGCACGACATCGGCAAGGCCCTCGATCACGAAATCGAAGGCCCTCACGCTCTCATAGGCGCTGACTTCGCCCGAAAGTATGCCGTGCCGCCACGTGTTGTCCACGCAATTCAGGCTCACCATTTTGAAGTTGACCCTCAGACCGTTGAGGCTTTCCTTGTCGCCGCGGCGGATGCCATTTCTGCATCCCGACCTGGCGCACGGCGCGAAACCGTTGACAACTACATCAAGCGTCTCGAGGCACTTGAAGGGGTTGCAAGCAGTTTCTCAGGTGTCGACAAGGCGTACGCACTCCAAGCCGGCCGGGAGGTTCGCATTCTCGTGAAACCAGATCAGGTCAACGAGGACGAGGCCTGGTCGCTCAGCCGCGACATCGTCAAGCGGATTGAGGAGACCATGGATTTCCCGGGTCAGATCAAGGTGACGGTGATCCGCGAGACCCGTGTGGTGGACTACGCTCGGTGACCGAACCCAGGCAACTCCGACCGTTCGGCCAGATCGATCTCCACCTGCATTCGACCGCGTCGGACGGAACCCTGGCCCCTCGCGCAATCGTGGAACACGCCGCGCTGATCGGCTTGCAGACAATCTCAATCACCGATCACGACAGCATCGGCGGCGTTGCCGAGGCGCAAGCAACCGGAAGAAGCCTCGGCGTTGACATCGTTACTGGCGTCGAACTGAGTGCCGATGCACCGGCAGGCGATTGCCACATTCTCGGGTATCACGTTCGGGTCGATGATCACGACTTCACGAACTGGCTTGAGACGCGGCGCACCGCGCGAATCGAACGCGG
>DDYL01000083.1:27120-27665 GCA_002347925.1 Chloroflexi bacterium UBA2235
AAGCGTGCGAACATCGCCGAAGGTGGGGCCGTAGGACGTCCCCACGTTGCGGATGCCCTCGTGGCAATCGGCGCGGTTACGAGCCGCGACGACGCCTTTGCCACGTTGCTCGGAAATGGGATGGCGGGCGACGTGCACTACGACCGGGTGAAACCGAACGATGTCATCGAAATTATCCGCCGGGCCGGAGGTGTTGCCGTCCTCGCTCACCCGACCTATTTTCCGGACTTCGAACGGCAACTCCCTGCCCTCATCGAGGCTGGTCTCGGAGGTCTGGAATGTGTGTACGGCGACTACGCACCTCACCTTGTGGAGCAACTTTGCAAGGTTGCAACATCACACGGGCTTGCCATTACGGGCGGTAGCGACTTCCATGGCCCGGGACTAAAGGCCGGGAGCGGTGAAATAGGCGTGCCCAACGTCTCAGCCGACCTGCTGGAACCACTTCTCGCCCGATCAACTGCAACGCCCCGGTAGCCACCGTTGCCAATTGGGCCGACAATGGATCAGGCGAACCGTTCAATCTGGGATGACGTTTGTTCGAT
>DDYL01000083.1:27676-33492 GCA_002347925.1 Chloroflexi bacterium UBA2235
CGACCCTCGAGCCGGTCGAGCACGATTGCGGTGTCAGCGACGACAATCCACAATTCGTCACACCTGTCAGAACCACCGCTCTCGACAATCTTGACCGCTTCGATAACCGCCGCCGGCAAGCCCAACGCTCGGGATCGCTGCAAGAAAAGGTCCTGTTGGGCGTGGACGCGTGGATGGACAAGCATCTCTAGATCACGCCGTGCTGACGGGTCAGCGAACACAATTGCACCGAGAGCGGCGCGGTTCACACCGTCAGGCGCCATCACGCTCGCTCCAAACCGGTCCTCAAGAGCTCGGCGGAGGCCCGCGTCCTCGCGGTACAAATCGTGGACGACGCGATCAGCATCAATGACGCCAGCACCTCGAGAGGCGAGGACCGTCGCAACCGTCGACTTCCCGCTACCGATGCGCCCGGTGAGCGCGATTGTGCGCATGACCTGAGTGTACGACTGACATCGGCGAGTGGCGCGACTAATGCCCGGGACAACCGAGTTGTGCCGACTCTGCCCCGGTTGCGCGCGAGCGAAACTCGCGGGCCTACGATTCAATGGCAGACTATGTCTGTACACGGATGGAAGTCACCCAGTCAGCCGACGTTCCGGATTTTGCATTTTCGGCGGATCCCCCGGTCCGATCCCGAAGGGTCGTCGTACTGCGCTTGGTCAGGACTGCACTCAGCGGCCTGGTGTGGTTTGCAATCGTGGTGGTATTGCTTGGCGTTGGGGCCGCGGCTGGGAGTACCGCTGTGTGGGCCACCGACGCGAAAGTGCCCCCGCAAGTGGCAGCCTTCCTGCGACGCACCGGTGTTGCAATGCCAGTCCGAGCGGTACAAGTGGAACCGGCGCCGGTAAAGTCCGGTCTCTACGATAGGGCGCTGGTGACGGGGATCTATGACCGTGCGTCACCGTCGATTGTCGAGATAACCACCATTCGGGGCGAACGTCGCGGTTCCGGTTCTGGAGTGCTTATATCTCCAAACGGAACGGTTCTTACCAACTACCACGTCGTTCGTGATGCGACATCCATCGAAGTGACGCTTCTTGATCACACACGTCTCGTGGCCACCATGCTCGGCAGGGATCCTCAGGATGACATCGCGTTCCTCAGACTGGAGGATGCCCCACCATCGTTGCAAACTCTGACCCTTGGTGATTCTGACGAACTGCGACCAGGTGAGCTGGCCATAGCCATAGGGAATCCAATTGGCCTTGACCGGAGCATCAGTGTCGGTGTGATCTCCGGACTTGGCCGCACGTTGCGTGATGGCGACCGTCCAATGCGTCACATCATCCAGACAGACGCGACCCTGAACCCCGGCAACTCGGGAGGGGCCCTGCTAAACGCTGCTGGCGAAGTGATCGGAATTACGAACGCAATCGAGCGCGCGGCCGGTAGAACCGGATTCGGCGGTATTGGGTACGCGGTTCCCTCGTCATCGGTGAAGCGCTTTGCCGACCGCCTCCTCGCCGGGGAACACATCCGTCACGCCTGGCTTGGAATTTCCGGGCAGGATGTCACCCCATCGGCCGCCCGGGAGCTTGGAGTGACAGTCTCGAGGGGTGTCGCCATTGGATCGGTCGTCGGTGTCGGACCCGCCGCAAGGGCCGGTCTCCGAAAAGGTGACGTGATCACGGCAGTCGACCGCGCACCTGTGGAGACCATGGACGCCTTTGGCGCTTATCTGGACCGCACGTACCGGCCGGGAGACCGGGTCACGTTGACCATATCTCGCGGTAGCGAGACCATCGAGACAATGGCAACTCTGGAGCCGTGGCCGGAAGGCGACATGGCACCTTGATTACCGGCCCCTTCATGGCGCGCGCACTGTCGCTGGCAGCTGGAGCGCTTGGACGTACCAGTCCCAATCCATCGGTCGGGGCGGTGATCGTTTCGGATGGCGTCGTCATTGGAGAAGGCGCGACGCAGAGGTACGGACAGGCGCATGCCGAACCCGTCGCGATTGCGTCTGCCAGAGGCGCTCGCACGCACGGTTCGACGATGTTCGTGACCTTGGAACCCTGCAATCATCACGGTCGCACTCCACCGTGCACCGAGGCGGTCATTGCGTCAGGCATTCGCGACGTTCATGTCGCTACGCTTGACCCGAACCCCCGCGTCGCAGGTCGTGGAGTGGCCCGTCTTCGTGAGGCAGGTGTGACCGTAACGGTCGGCGAGGGTCGCACCGAAGCCCGAGCGATCATGGCGGGCTTCGCACGATGGGTCACCAATCGCCGTCCGTTCGTAGTGTCCAAGTTCGCGTGCAGTCTCGACGGACGTATTGCCACATCAAGTGGCGAAAGTCAGTGGATAACAGGTCCTGAGGCGCGCAGGTGGGCGCACGGTGTGCGAGACCGTATCGACGCCATCATGGTCGGTGTAGGCACGATCGTCGCCGATGACCCCTCTCTCACAACAAGGCTAGAAGGTGGCACGCCACATTCCGCAGACCCAATGATCGCCGGAGTTCGTCCGCGCAGGCCGGGGCGAGAGGATGCCCCAAGCCACCCTCTAAGGGTCGTTCTTGATACAAGCCTGCGCACGCCTGCAATTGCACGTGTCGTGAGTGGCACGCTTCCCGGACACACCCTCATCCTTGGTGTAGACAATGGGACACCTGACTGGGCTTCCCGATGTACCGCGCTCGCACGCACCGGAACCGAGGTCGTTGCGGTGCCGAGTGGATCCGATGGGCGGCCACACCCAGAGGCCGTCCTGGCACTCCTTGCTGACCGGGGTGTCACGAGCATCCTGGTGGAGGGTGGCTCGATGATCCATGGTGCGTATTTTGACGCCGGAGCCGTAGACGCGGTGGCAGCGGTGATCGCACCGATGATCATTGGGGGCCGGGACGCACCTGGTGCAATCGGTGGCACCGGAGTGACCGCCCTTTCCCACGCCTTCCGATTGAATGTGCCTTCAGTAACCAGGCTTGGCGTTGATACACTCGTCTACGGGACGCTTTCGGAAATTGACTGGCCGGAAGATGACCTAGACACCGCTGATGCGCCGTCCTAACACGTAGAGGGAAGGTTCCCGGGATGTTCACGGGT
Source organism: Chloroflexi bacterium UBA2235 (assembly GCA_002347925.1). GTDB lineage: Bacteria > Chloroflexota > UBA11872 > UBA12225 > UBA12225 > UBA12225. The sequence continues at coordinate 30,727 of DDYL01000083.1, forward strand.
ATCGTTGAAGAGACGGGTACGGTACGCCAGATATCCGTGACACCCGATGGTGCGCGCCTGACTATTGAGGCCGTCGTTGCCTTGGAAGGCACGCGCGTCGGCGACAGCATTGCCATGAACGGGGCGTGCCTGACCGTTGTCACTCGCGACGACAGGACGTTCGCAGTCGAAGCTACTCTTGAGACGCTCAGGCGCACAAACCTTGGTGAACTCGGGATTGGGGATCGTCTCCACCTCGAACGCGCCCTCGCGGTTGGCGGACGGTTTGGCGGTCACTTCATGCAAGGTCATGTTGACGGAACAGGCACGATCAGGGACCGGCAGACGGTAGGAGACGCCGTTGTGCAGTCGTTTTCCGCCCCTCCAGAGATCGTCCGCTATCTCGTCCCGAAGGGATCGGTTTCGGTTGATGGCGTCAGTTTGACCGTCGTGAACGTAGGTGCGGATTGGTTTGATGTGTGGCTTATCCCGCACACCCTGGACGTGACACTGCTTACGCACAAGCCCGTCGGCGCAACCGTAAACCTCGAAGCGGACATCCTCGCCAAGTACGTCGCCCGGGCAGTTGAGGCCTCGTTACCCGTTCCGATCTCTGGCAGCGCCTGAACGAGGAACACCACGCTTTACGAAACCCGCAGCTTCGCGAGGCCGATGGGCGAGGTGAACTGGGGACTGGCGCCTGACCCGAGTTTCAACGGTGGAGGAAGCGGTTGGTCTCCATCGGTGATTAGGTCAGTTGGAAAGTTGAGGTTCACGCAATGCCACTTTCATCGATCGAAGGCGCGATCGCACGATTCAAGGCGGGCTTGTTCGTCATCATCGTTGATGATGAGGACCGTGAGAATGAGGGCGACTTGTGCATCCCAGCCGAATTGGTGACGCCTGAAGCGATCAACTTCATGGCCACCCACGGGCGGGGCCTCATTTGCCTTCCCATGAGTGGTGCGCGTCTCGATGATCTTCGGATACCGATGATGGTTTCCGAGAACACGTCATCGATGGGAACTGCATTCACGGTTTCCATCGAGGCGAGACGCGGCGTGACGACCGGGATTTCCGCGAGAGACCGTGCACACACGATCCGCACGGCGATCGATCCGGCGACCCGGCCGGAAGACCTCGCGCGCCCCGGGCACATCTTTCCGCTGCGTGCCAGAGAGGGAGGGGTGCTCGTTCGCGCTGGTCAGACTGAAGCATCNNACGATGGCTCGCATGCCAAGCCTCATTGCGTTTGGCGAACGGCACGGCATTCCGATCATTTCGGTTGCGGACCTGATCGCGTACCGCCGCCACCACGAGCAACTCGTGCGCAAGGTTGTGGAAGTCCCGATGCCCACGGCCTCGGGTGACTTCGTCGCCCATGCCTACCTGGACACCATTACCGGCGAGGAGCACGTGGCTCTCGTCAAGGGAGACCTTCGGAACGCCATGGGTCCAGTCCTCGTCCGGATGCATTCAAAGTGTCTCACCGGAGACACGTTTGGCAGCCTGAGGTGCGACTGCGGCCAGCAATTGCAGTGGGCGATGGACCGGATCGAGACTGCGGGAACAGGGGTTGTCGTGTACCTCCATCAGGAGGGCCGTGGCATTGGCCTCCACAACAAGCTTCGCGCCTATGTATTGCAAGATCAGGGTGCGGACACAATCGACGCCAACTTGCGCCTTGGGTTCCCTGAAGACAAGCGTGACTACGGAATAGGCGCGCAGATCCTCGCGGACCTCGGCGTGACGCAAATGGTTCTCATGACAAACAACCCCAAGAAGCTTGTGGCGATAGAGGGGTACGGACTGGAAGTGACCGACCAACTTCCAATTCCTGTGCACGCTAATCCACATAACATCCGGTATCTCGAGACAAAGCGAGACCGAATGGGACACCTTGCAACGTTTACGTTTCCAGACGCCACGACCGCTGGCTAGGCGGTTGACCGCGTTACCTACGCTTCAAACTCTGGAGTGACATTCCTGAAGTAGCCGNNTTCTGGTGCCATGCATGCATTCACACGGCATGGAGTACATGAAGCAAGCATCGACGTTGCTTGGGTGCCGGGGTCATTTGAAATCCCCGTCGTTGCGCGTCGCCTTGCCATCTCCGGGAACTACGCTGCAGTCGTCTGCCTTGGTGCAGTGATCCGAGGCGCGACTTCGCACTATGACTACGTGGCCGGGCAAGCGGCGGCTGGAGTGGCACGCGCATCCATCGACACTGGCGTTCCGGTGATCTTCGGAATAATCACGACCGAGACTCTCGACCAAGCAATGGACCGGTCAGGTGCCAAGTCGGGCAACAAGGGATATGAGGCTGCAGTGACTGCCATTGAAATGGCCGATCTCATGAACCATCTCCCACCACCCGCCGGTCACTGACCCGGTTGCGACCCGGATGACCCTCTCGCGACGAGACGAAGATCCGGACCTCGAAGAGTGCTTGGCCGCAACGTGTGCGCATTTGCCGCAATTGCGGAGTAACTGGGACGCGATATCAGAAGCAATCCAGGCATACGCGAACGCTTCGATCTCATCTATTCGACCCGTGTCGAAACGGGTTGTCCGTGTCGAAACCGTGACCGGACTTTCCTTTGCAGTCAAGTTCGGAAACCCGTCGGCGCCTCTCGCCCGCGAAGTCTCGACCTTGCGGTTCCTTAAAGGCGCAAAGTGCCCAGTACCCGCCGTCATCCCAACAAGCGTGACCGTCGGCGAGCCGGAATGGATTGCGACTGAATGGGGCGGAAACCGAACTCTCGACGAGTTCCTTGACCAATGCAC
>DDYL01000083.1:33520-35090 GCA_002347925.1 Chloroflexi bacterium UBA2235
TGCGGCAAGGCAGATGGCCATCAAGCTTCTTGAACCGTGGGCAGACCATGCTGCCGATGGCCTCGCCTGGTTGTTCGCGAGCGAAGCCACTGATCAACTGCGAATGGCCGTGGATCGCGTTGTCAAGACAGCTCTTAGTGCATCCCTGACGGCGGGCCCCCTCGACTATCACGCGTCGAATGTCGTCGTCAGCAATTCCGACTTTCGTCTATCGGTTGTCGACTTGGGGGCTATCGGGTACGACTGGCCGGGGCGCCGTCTCGCGCAATATGCGATGTCGGTGCAATCCGGCGTGCCGGGTGGACGGTTCCGGACCGCCCTCACACCCGCATCGGTGACACAGTTCAGTGAAGCTTTGGCTCAGATCCACACTGGCGACTTGGGGTCGCATGTCAATGAACTGGACGCCCATGCACTCTTGATCGGAGCGATTGCTGCGACGCAACTGCGCGCGGTTTCCACCGGCGCCGCGTCTGCCGAACGCACGGTGGCTTGGGGGGCAAGCGAGACGAGAATCACTTCGCTCCGCACGGTCATCCTCCGCACTCTTTCAGGCGACGGTCCAGCGAACGACGTCCGTGAGCTTCTTGCTCGCACATGACATCAAAGGTGGGGTGCGGTTCAGTTACTTGGCCGACTTGCCCACCACTCCATCAGAGACAAGAGGAACCAGAGACCTGCAAGGATGGTTGCGCCGCCCAGGATGATCACGCCGCTCACCACGGCCGCGATCCCACCGTACATCACCAAGAGGATCAAGCCACCGACGCCGATCAGGATTGAAAACCCACCGATTGCGAGCCGACGCTCCATTTTCGCGCGTTGGCGGTCCACTTCATGAACCGGTTCAGGCCCCGGGTCATCGCTCATTGGAGCGCCGAAGGGTCATCCGGTTTTCCCGGTTCCACGCATTCGGGCTCACGCAATTGCAAGGTGTATTCGATCCATACTGGTTGCTTTACGAACCCCATTGCCTCGTTGATCCGTAGCATCGGACGATTTCGCGAATTGTTCCAGGTCACGATCTCACGGTAGCCATTCGCGCGCGCATACGCCACAGTCCGCACCTTGAGCGCCATGGCAATCCCTCGGCCGCGATGCGACTTGACCACGGCGGTGAACCCTTGACCGAGCACACCCGGCGTGGCACGGCGCTGCATCATTGCCGACAAGGCAACATATCGCGTGTCGTCCGCAGCGAGGAAGAACGCGTCGGGAAGCGCGTCGGGTGCTTCGACAACCTCTGCCACCCACCGCTCGAACGGTGCCGGAGTAATTGGATCAAGTGACGGTTCATCTGTTGAGCCCTCGCATTCAACGTCATGCACCGCGCGGAGTACGGCGTCTCTGCCAGCCGCTCCAACACGCTCCAGCTCGATTGCGAGCGATGTCAATCTAATTCCTGCACCAGTGACTCGGCGTTCCGCGTTCGCAAATTGATCGGGGTCGAACGATTCCACGTCGAGGCGGGACTCCCAGTTGCGCTGTGCCTCCACATATCCACGCTGCATGACAAATCGAACGGCTGCCACGTCTTTTTCCTGCACCTCACCCCTGAGAGACCACGCAT
>DDYL01000083.1:35190-35419 GCA_002347925.1 Chloroflexi bacterium UBA2235
CCGATCACCCGGCCATCTGGAGTGAACGCGACGGCGCGGTTGCGCCAAAAACGCGCACCATCCCACGTCGCTTCGCGGTGGACGACATCAGCCAAATCCTGCGCGTGCTCTGGCAAGATGCGGGCATGCAGTTCAACCCAGGCCGGCACGTCATCAGCCGTGAACGCCCGGAACCCGACATTTCCGGTCGGTTTAGGAAAATCTGACCCACTCATCACTTCCCCCAAAA
>DDYL01000083.1:35471-39838 GCA_002347925.1 Chloroflexi bacterium UBA2235
GTCGATTCTCCGCCCGTCGAGCGCCACGACTTCATGAAGTAGGCCGCCAATCTCGACCCGGTCCAGAACAGCCGGCATACGTTCCAGCCTTGCCATGATCAGTCCGCCAATTGTGTCAGCGATCTCATGGTCTCCTGCGGGGAGCCTGGTACCAATTGCTTCCTCCCATTCCGGCAAGCGAAGCAGTCCGTCAATCAGAATTGACCCGTCGTCCTGACGGGCGAGCGGAGGGGGTTCCGGAGCATCACCCGGCCTGACCGCCTCTTCCAGGAAGTGGCCGACTAATGGCTCGAGAAGATCGGTCAAGGTCACCAGTCCGGCCGTCCCACCGTGTTCATCCAGGACGATTGCCACTTGCTGGCGAGACCCGCGCATCTCGTCTAGCAAGTCATCAATCCCTTTGGATCCGGGCACGGCCAGAACAGGCCGAACCAGGGACCGGAGATCGATCGGCGCATCTGGTCCGTTAGCGAGAACCGACAGGACGTCATGCGCGTGCAGGATTCCCGCAACCCGGTCAATCGACCCATCCCGGACGGGAATCCGCCGATGCCCACTTCGGATCACCGCCTGAATGACTTCGGCGCGCGATGCCTCGATCGGGATACTGTCAATTTCCGTCCGTGGGGTCATGACCATGTTTGCCGTGATGTCGGCAAAACTGAANNCTGCCGGTAACCAGGAGGCGCAACTCCTCGACCGAATGGACCATCTCATGGCCCGATGCCGGATTCAGCCCCGCAAGTCTGAGCATGCCGTTGCCAATGCCGTTGAGCACGACCACCGGCCACCGGAAAACCACCGTGAAGATTGTCATTGGGCGGGACACCCAAAGCGCCGTTACCTCCGGGCGTTGCAAGGCAACACCCTTCGGAGCGAGTTCGCCCAAGACAATATGCATCGATGTGATGAGAGCGAAACTGATCCCACCGGCAAGTGTGTGTGCAGAGACAATGGCCGTTGCGTCATCAATCCCGGAGAAAAACCCGAGGAAGATATGAGCAATCGCTGGCTCACCCACCCAACCGAGTGCGAGAGACGCCAAGGTGATCCCGAACTGACAGGCGGCGATGTACTGGTCGAGGTGATCAACAATCTTTAGCGCAGCGCCTGCCCCGGGGACGCCCTCGTTACGCAACTGCTCAAGTCGGCTATGTCGCGCGGCAACGATCGCGAACTCGGTCGCGACGAAGAAGCCGTTGGCCAGAACCAAGGCGATAACCGCCACAAGCCCGGCAAGCGTCTCGATGTCCATTAAGCCCTTTCGGCCACGAACCATTCTGGTCCGCGACCGCCTCCACGCATCCCTTGCGTGCGATTGGCCCTGAAAAATTGACGCGGAAACCACGCGCCGCAACGACCCAGGCGCCATGCACGACGAAATCCATCACATTAGGATAGAGAAACTGAGGGGTTATTTGGCGAAACAACCCTGGATTCCGGGGCGAACCTCACACGACTGCTGGCCCCCTTGGCGGATAATAGGTGGGCAGGTCTCCAGCCCATCGGCGCTAAGCACACGAGAGTGACTGATTGCCGTAGCATTCGGGTTCGAGGCCAAGACCGGCCTTCGGGTTCAGGTGCCGGATAAGTCGTCGATCCGGAACGGCCGATCGTTCGCCTCGGATATGTTGATTGCTGCGTTTGGCCCAGCGGCTCGCGGACACAAAATATGACCTCACGCTCTCCACTCGCACGTCCCGTAGTACTGGTCGTCGACGACGATGCCAATATCACCGCGCTACTCAGACGCGCCCTCACGCTCGAGGGGTACGACGTGGAGACCTCGTCTAATGGTCCCGACGCAAACCGAGAAATTGACCGACTGTCGCCTGATCTCGTGATCCTGGACATCATGCTTCCCGGATACGACGGCGTCGAGGTCCTGCGGCGTGTCCGCGCGAGCAAAGGCGATCGCAACATGGTGCCGGTTCTCCTTCTCACGGCGCGGGACGAGGTTGCAGACCGCGTGCGCGGATTAGACACGGGTGCCGACGATTACTTGGTCAAGCCGTTCGCAATCGAGGAGCTCACGGCACGTCTGCGGGCCTTGCGTCGGCGGCGCGAACCAGACAACGAGCGCACGCTTAGATTCGCCGACTTGTCCGTCGACACCGCGTCACGCGAGGTGCGCCGGGGCACACGGGACGTGCAACTCACCACCAAGGAGTATGAGCTCCTGACCTACTTCATTCGGAATGCGCGGATTGTGCTGACCCGCGAACGCTTGTTGGAGGCCGTTTGGAGCATTACCTTCGATGCGGACACCCATGTCCTGGAGGTGTATGTCGGCTACCTGCGCAGCAAGCTCGAGACGATGCCGGGGTCGGGAGGAACGCGCCTTCCTCGGCTGATCCACACCGTGCGAGGCGTCGGCTACGTCCTGCGCGAACCAACCCCGTGAACGCCAGTGGACGACCCGCCCGGTACGGACCAACACTTCGTCTTCGCTTGACCGCCGTCGCCACCGCGCTCCTCGCCACCGGCCTCATCCTGTCGGGGGCGCTGGTCTATCTGACGCTTGACAGAACCCTGAGCCTGGAGGTTGATCGGGCACTTGCCGACCGTGCCCGGGTCGTCATCGCTTCGATCACGGTAAACGCCTCTCCGGACGGCCTCTCGATCCAGTTGCCAGATGTCGACGCGATAGCCGCCGGTGGTGCGGTCGTCCAGGTGACGGGCTTTGACGGAACCATCGTTCGTTCCGCGTCTCTCGGTCGGGTCACGCTTGAGGTGTCGCGCGGAGCACAGGCGGCCGCACAACGTGGGCAGGTCTTCTTCGAGACGGTGACGGTCGAACAGGTGCAACTTCGCGTCCACGCGGCCCCACTCGTCTGGCGCGGCGACACCCTGGGCGTCCTGCTCGTCGCCCGTCCGCTTGGTCCAACGGAATTGGTTCTTGGTGGTCTTCAGATCGTTCTTATCGGCGTTGGTGGGATTGTCCTCATCGTGTGCGCCATCCTCGCCTGGGTAGTTGCGCGAGGGGCACTCCGCCCGATTGACGACCTGGCGAGGGAAGCCGGATCAATCGGTGCCGATCAGGACTTCAATCGGCGCCTTTCAGACCATGTGAGCGAAAGTGCAGCCGAAGTTGGACGCCTTGCCACCACCTTCAACGCGATGCTTGACAGGCTCCAAGACTCATTCGCAGCGGTGCAGCGTGCCAATTCGCGCCTTGAAGCGATGCTCCAGTCTCAGCGCCGTTTTGTTGCCGACGCGTCGCACGAACTTCGAACTCCCCTGACAACCATCAGAGGCAATGCCCACCTGATGGCACGTGGTGCCGGGGTTACTGAAGAAGACACTCGCGAGATGGTGACGCAAATTTCCAGCGAAGCTGACCGGATGTCGCGCCTGGTCACGGACCTGCTGACGTTGGCCCGCGCCGACGCCGGTCTTCCCATCGTCAGGCAGCCGGTCATGTTGCGACCCCTTCTGGAGTCAGTCGGGTTTCAAGCGCGGACACTCGCCGCCGGACGTCTCACGGTGTCGGTTGTGCCATATACCGGCGATGGTGACCTGATGGTCGAAGGCGACCCTGACGCCTTGCGCCAGCTGGTCTTGGCGCTCGCGGATAACGCGATCAAGTACACGCCGGACGGGGGATCGGTGAGCCTAGCCCTCCGATCAGTTACGCACGGAACGCCGAGGGGTTCGGCGGATCGTTCAATGCCACCCATTCAGCGCCCCGACCAGAGGCAAGCGCCACCAACGGTGACCGCCCAGATCAGTGTGATAGATACCGGCGTCGGGATCGGTTCCGATGACCTTCCTCACGTCTTTGAGCGGTTCTATCGTGCCGACCGCGCGCGTCACACCACCGGCAGCGGGCTCGGGCTTGCAATTGCCCGCTGGATTGCCGATGCCCACGAAGGCACACTCGCTGTCGAGAGCAGCCTGAACGCCGGCAGCATGTTCACCGTATCGCTACCGGCAACGGTGGTTGCCGGCGTCGTCGACAACGACGATGACGTGACGTCGGACGATCGCACTGACTGAAAACCCAGTCAGGATTTGGTCAGCCCCTCGCTTCCCGCAGGTATGGACGGCCGAGACCCGCAGGCGCACCTGCCCGTCTCCTGGCCAACCTGCGACCGACGATCGGGAGCGCAATGATCGGCGCAAGATAGGGGAGGATGCCAAGCAAGTATTGCGCGCCAGGGATATCCGTGGTGAGCCTGAACTGGGCAGCCTCAAACCCACCGAAGAGCAGCGTTCCCGCTACCGCCCAGAGGGGGTTCCAGTTTGCGAAAGTGACAAGTCCAAGGGCGATCCAACCGCGCCCGCGCGTCATGCCTTCCGTCCATGTGCGAACCACGGTAAGTGACAGCACCGAACCGGCAAATCCCATGAGTACGCCCCCGGCG
>DDYL01000083.1:39922-40344 GCA_002347925.1 Chloroflexi bacterium UBA2235
ACCTCGCCAACGACCGGCAGATCACTGAGACCGGGGATGACCCACCGAACATCGAGCGCCTTCGACGCCTTGGAAATGTACGGCGTTCCGAGCAATCGGCTAAGGGCATCGCCCAGGTAGACAAGGATCAGGCCAAGCACAAGTTGGCGTTCCTGAGACATACGTCCATAAACAACGGGGATTGCATGGGTGAGTGACAACAGGCCACCGGCAAGCGAACCCGCAATCACCCCCAGGACCGCATCGCCGGTCGTGAACGCTGTTCCATATGCAACCATCGCACCGAAGAGCATGATGCCTTCCACGCCCAGGTTGGTTGCACCGGAAAGCTCAGTGACAATGGCACCAAGGGTCGCGGGCAAGAGCACCGCGCCGGAACTGACGACTACAGCCAAGAAGGCACTCAGTGACGCAACGTCCAT
>DDYL01000083.1:40414-40597 GCA_002347925.1 Chloroflexi bacterium UBA2235
TCCCGGGCGAGCCCATCGTTCGGCAAGGTTCTGAGCGTTCATGACCCCGTAGAGGATCGCCCAAAGCAGGACACCAGCCATGGCAACAGGAAGACTGAATTGCACTTGCAATTGTGATCCGCCAATGAGAAGTCCGGCGACTATCACCGATGCGCCTGCAGTCAATCCGGGACGCAACGCGCC
>DDYL01000051.1:0-323 GCA_002347925.1 Chloroflexi bacterium UBA2235
TGCATCGTCGGGAACATCGGCGCCGAGGGCAAGAAGGTTGAATACACCGCCCTCGGAGACACCGTCAACGTGGCCGCCCGTCTCGAAAGCGCGTGCAAGGAGGTGAAGAGTGACATGTGCATCTCTGAAACCCTCTATGGATTCGTACGCGACTTCATCGACGTCGGTCCAAGACAGGCCCTCGCGCTGAAGGGCAAGAGCGTTCCGGTCTACGCATACACCGTGAAGGGCCTGAAGCCGGGCTTGACCTTGGGTGTCGACCTCCTCACGATGCCGATCGACGAAGTGCGTCGCCGGGTCTACGAGGCCGGTGGCGAACTTGC
>DDYL01000051.1:378-4182 GCA_002347925.1 Chloroflexi bacterium UBA2235
TGGCGGTGCGCCCGCCAGTCACGCCCCTGCGCCGGCCACCGCGCATCTTCCGGACCATGCGCGAGTGGATCCAGAACCGGCTCATGGCGGTCGTCACCGCCCTGGGCGAGTTCATTTTCCTGTTCGCATTCGTCCTCTCCGTCATCCTCGGAGCAATCTTCGTCCTGAACAACCGCATCATCAACCAGACCGTGCGGACGCCATCGGTCATGCCGGGTGGCACCTACGCCCCTGACGGGCGTGCCCAATACAGCTCCGGCGCCAGTGGCAAGGCGTTTGCCATCGCATTTGTCGACGGCATCGCGCGCAAACCGGTTCCCATCTCACCGTCGGGGCTTGCCCTCCCGGCGGTCCGTCCGAAACTCGCCGACGAAGCCAAGGCCGAGAACGCCCTCCGTGACGCCGCGAACGCTGCCGCGAACGCACTCTTCACCGGGTCGGCCGACACCAAGGCGGCACTCTCCGCCCCCATTCTTTCCGGAAAGCTGCTCGGCCAGTTGCAGGCAGCAAAGGCGGGCGGGATGCAGGGAGACATCGTGATCCCCACCCGTGGCACCGGGCCACCGCCCACACCCGCCGCCCGTCAGCCTACCCAGACGCCCCCGCCCACCAACACGCCGGTCGCTGACGCGGCGACGCCGACCACCCCGCCAACAAGACCCGCCGGGACCAGTACCCCCCTCGGGGGCAATGTCTCGCCGACGCCTCCACCTGCCCCGCCGACCAACAGCCCGGCGCCGAGTGCCACTCCAGTACCCCAGGTCACCGCCACCCCGATCCCGGTGGTGACCAGCAGCCCGGTACCAACCATTACGGTGGCGCCTTCATCGACTGCCCCCCCGACCCCAATCCCATCCGCAACCGCACCCCTCGTCTCACCAAGCCCGAGTGTCGCCCTCACGACCCCCACCGTTCCGATCCTGCCTTCGGTCACCGCACCGGTCGCCACGCCCACGTCCAACGTGCCCCCGACACCGTCGGTCGCGCCGACCGTCGCGGTGTCCCCGACCTCAGGAATCTCACCCACCTCTGCATTCTCACCGACCACCACGGTGACCATCACGCCGACCGTCACCCCGACCGAAACGCCGACGCCGACCCCCACCCGGGCCGGCGGGCCGTCCCCCACGGCCCTTGCCGTTGTGGATTTCTCCACCTTGGTCGCGGTCCCGGGACAGCCGGTCATCACCAGTTTCCCCGGCATCTTCAGCAGTGCCAGCGCGTCGTCTTCGGGCACGGGTGGCGCCGGTCCCGGCACCCCTGCACCGATTCCGATCGGCCCCAAGGGCAGATATGAGCGCACCCTACTCTTCGTCAACGGTGGGTCGAGGCCGATCGACTTCCTGCCCTCAACGGGGGGATTCTTGCCGGCCGTCGGTGCAGACGGCCTGCCGAACCCGCTGTTCAGCGACGCCGTGAACGGCCTGCAACTCGAGATCACCGTCGGTGGCGAAATTCGGTACCGGGGCCCGATCGACGTCACCCTGGCATCCAGCCCTCCATCGCTTGAACGCATCCAGCCGAATGGGTATGCCGCCGTCGGCATCGCGGTCTACCTGCCAGTCTCTGCACCGAACAGCATGTCGAGGCAAACCGTCACGTTCAACCTCGACTTCACGGTCTCCCGTTTCTAGAACCGAGAGGGGTACAAAGGCGCCGACCGGCACCGTTACGCGATCGTAACTGTAGAAGTCACACGTTCTGCAATGCTGTCCCGTACGATGGGAACGCGCAGGCGAGGATGGCCATTCCGTGGGTCTCTAACCCCGGGACCCCGACCGACCGTGACACCCTGATCACCCCCCAAGAGAGGATGACCATGGCGAGCCGATCGACCGCAACCCCGACGGCACCAGACGCGGTGCCCGCCCCGCCCCAACCTGGTTCGCCACATCGGCGGACCCTCAAGGAAATTGCCACCGAGGCAATCCACGACCCCACGTCGAATGCTTATGCGGTGACATTGAAGGTCATCCTCGTCGCCATCCTCGCAAGCATCGTGGTCTTGGCCCTGGAAACCATCCATCCGCTCGTGGACGACTACGCCGACCTGTTCCACGCCATTGACCTGTCCCTCCTCGCAATCTTCACAGCCGAATACTTCCTCAACCTCTGGGTCGCCCCAGACCGGCGAAAGTACGCCCTGTCCCTCTGGGGGATTGTCGACCTACTGGCAATCCTGCCCGCCTACATCGAGCTGACCCTTGGTGGGGTTGCAAGTCTGGTCTTCCTGCGACAACTCCGGATCCTTCGGGTGATGCGGATGCTCAAGCTGCTCAAGCTGGCAGCTGAGCAAGCAGCACTCTCGGCCGCCAAAGCCTCCGAAAAGAAGAGCAGCTTCCTGATGGACATCCAGATCTATGGGATCTGCCTGTTCACCGTGATGACGATCAGCTCCTCGCTCATGTACCAGTTCGAAGGGGTCTCGCCCGGCGTACCCGAACTCACCGGCGAGGCCGTCACCGCTCTCGCCGATGCCGGCAAGGATGGGAAAGAGACACCCGAGTGGTTCGCCGATCCCATGGCCCAGATCTACGCCGAACGCGCCGGCAAGGGGTGGAGCAACCCGGTCTACACCTTCACCAGTGTCCCCAAGGCGTACTGGTGGTCGATCGTCACCCTCACGACCACCGGGTATGGCGACATGTTTCCCGTCACCATGGGAGGCCGGATCGTCGCCGGCCTGACCATGCTTTCCGGACTTGCGCTGTTCTCGCTCCTTACCAGCGTGGTCGGACGGGCCCTCATGACGTCCCTTTTCGGCAAGGGTGGCGATGACGAATCGCCCCGCACGAAAGTGTTCATCATCGGCAACCACATGCCAGCCGCCTTCAACGTCGCCGAATACATCAGAGGACCTGCCTCCATGCCGGGCGGCGAAACAATGCAACCCGTTGCCCGTCGGTCTTCCGATGTCGGCCTTCTGGAACGACCATTCCTGGAAGGGAAGGTCAGTATTGGCGACATCACGCAATCAGCCGCACACGTCGCCGACAGCATCGTCGCCTCTACCTCGGAGGCGTCCGAGTTCGAGGCGTCCGGCCTCGTCATCGGCCCAAACTCATCGTGGTTCGACCGACTGGTCTACGCCTCATTCGTCGATCACGGTTCGCGCCTCTACGAACCGGTGCATCGGGCCCTGACCGGCTTCATCTTCCTCTCGGTCGTCCTGGTTGTCCTCGACTCCGTCGACTGGATCCATGATGAGTACCACACCTACTTCGAAGTCCTGGAAACCTTCATCGTCTTCTTCTTTACCTTCGAGTTCATCGCCAACTACCGGATTGCCCCCCGCAAACTCGGCTACGTGTTCAGCCTCTGGGGAATGATCGACCTGCTTGCCGTGATCCCTACGTACGTCACCCTGGCTGTCTACGTCCTCGGGTACCTCGGGGTTCCACTCTCGCTGACCGGAGGCCTGCTGTTCAAGGTCCTCCGGATGTTGCGGGTGCTCAGGATGCTGAGGACGCTGAAACTTGCCAAGAGTGCGGCGAGCAACATGCAGAAGACCATGAGCGGGGGCGGATCATCCTTCTGGACCGACCTGCAGATATATCTGATCGCCTTGTTCACCGTCCTGGTCATCTCCTCAACCCTCATCTGGAACGTCGAGTTCGATCCCCTTGATGAGAACTCCACCACGATGTTCGTGAACATTCCCGTGTCGATGTGGTGGGGAATAGTCACCCTGTGCACCGTCGGCTATGGCGACATGTTCCCGCAAACGTTTGCGGGACGCGTGATCGGTGGCATAACCATGCTGTGCGGCCTTGCCCTCTTCGGGATCCTCACCAGCGTGATCGG
>DDYL01000051.1:4307-4573 GCA_002347925.1 Chloroflexi bacterium UBA2235
CCGTGTCCTGACGCAGATTGCCCCCATGACCCCACGCCGCCCTTCCCCTGGTCATGGGTTGGGCGGCAGAGGAAAGCCGTCTGGGGGCCAACCCCTACCGTGCTTCGGATTGGCTCACGCGTCGCTGCCCGAACCCAACGGCAGGCAAGAGAGTGGCTGAGTGTGCGCCGGAGTGCCTGCGCCATGGCAGTGGCGGCGCCGCCCCCATGGCCCGGGTCGTGCACCCTGCGACAGCCTGACGCTTGCGGTGCTGGAACCCTGCTCAA
>DDYL01000228.1:0-2765 GCA_002347925.1 Chloroflexi bacterium UBA2235
GCAGTTGAGCAGGTGGAACTGCCATTGCTGTATGCGGGGGTATCGCAGCGACGGAAACGCGCACTGGCGGCGCTGGAACGCGTTGGCCTGGCTGATCGGTCGCATCATCGTCCGACCGAGCTCTCGGGAGGCCAGCAGCAGCGGGTTGCAATTGCCAGGGCCCTCGTTGGCGAACCGGCCATCATCCTTGCCGACGAACCGACCGGTGCCCTCGATTCCCGGACCTCCGAGGAAGTCATGGCCATCTTCCAGCAACTCAACCGGGAGGGGATCACAGTTGTGTTCGTGACCCATGAACGGGACATTGCCGAACACACCAGGCGCATCATCCGGTTGACGGATGGCCGGATTGCCAGTGACCTGTCGATCCCGGTGGAAGAACAGCGGATCGCGCGCACGATCCATGAGCCGCTTCAAACGCCGGTCTGAGCATCGCTGAGGGACGACAACTATGGGATTTCTCGAAAGCGTGCGGATGGCATTGCGTGCGCTCGGTGCGAACAAGCTGCGCGCCGCACTGACTATGCTTGGCGTCATCATTGGCGTAGCCGCCGTCATTGCGTTGATGTCGATCGGTCGTGGAATTCAGGCGAGTATCCAGGCCCAGATCCAAGCACTTGGGTCAAACCTGTTGTTCGTAAGTCCCGGTGCCCAGAACCAAGGTGGCGTCCGCACCCAGGCCGGAAGTGCACCGACCCTCACGTACGAGGATGCCTTGGCAATTGTCGAGTCCGGTCGTGTGCCTGAGGTGCTTAGCGTTGCGCCGGAATCTGGTGGGTTCGCGCAGGTTGTTGCGAATGGCCAGAACACGAACGTGCGGGTAACAGGCGTGACTCCCTCTTACGAGGATGTGCGCAGTTTTCACGCCGCAATCGGCGAGTTCATTACTCGGGAACAGGTTGACAGCCGTTCGCTCGTTGCCGTCCTTGGTGCGAACACCAAGACCCTCCTGTTTGGCGAAGGTGATGCAATCGGCCAGACAATTCGGGTGAACCAACAGAACGTCGCAGCCAACTTGCGCGTTGTAGGGGTCCTTGAACCCAAGGGATCCGGGTTTGGAGGCAGTCAGGATGATCTGGTTCTGGTGCCAATCACAACCCAGATGACCCGGCTCAATCGGGCCCGGACTTCACGGGGTGGTTTCACAGTCTCCTCGATCAATGTTCAACTCGCCGATGAAAAGATCGAGACTTCGAATCTCGCGGTCCAGAACATCGGTGACTTGCTGCGAGAACGGCATCGGGTGATCCAGGACGACTTCACGATCCGCAGTCAACAGGACATCCTGAATACCGCCACCCAGATAACCGGGGCGATCACCCTGTTCCTGGGGGCGGTCGCAGGAATTTCCCTGCTTGTTGGTGGCATCGGGATCATGAACATCATGCTCGTTTCAGTGACTGAACGCACCCGCGAGATCGGGATCAGGAAGGCGATCGGTGCTAAGCGTCGCGACATCCTTACGCAGTTTCTCATTGAGGCAACGGTCGTGAGCGTCCTTGGGGGAGGCATCGGGATAGGTCTCGGGGGCGGGGGGGCCAGTCTCTTGAACGGCATCTCGTTTGGGGGCGGCCAGACCCTCACCACCGTGGTCTCGCTCGACGCTGTCTTGCTTGCATTCACTGTCTCGGCCTGCATTGGCCTGTTCTTTGGGGTCTATCCCGCGGTGAAAGCATCACGACTCAACCCCATAGAAGCACTGCGTTACGAGTAGGTTTGGCGGTCATTGGCGAGCTTCCCTAAGGGGATTGGCACCGCCAACCTGGAAGGATCATTGGGAATGTTTCGAAACCTACTGATCATCGTGGCGGTCTTCGGCCTCGGCTGGGGCGGATCCTTTGCTGCCGGTATGACGTATGGACAGCGCCAAGCCNNCGCGTGCAATCGGTGCGAGTACGCCTCAGCCGGGAGGTGCCGGACAGACCGGAGGTTTCGGAGGACAGGGCGGACCGGGTGGGCGGATGACCGTGGGAACTGTCGCTCGCGTTGATGGCCTGATGGTGTTTCTCACCACGGGGGAGAATCAGGAAGTAGCCATTGCGGTATCGGATCAGACCCCGATCACGAGACCCGAGCCTGTTGCGCTTGCAGACTTGGCTACGGGTACGCGTGTGACGGTCATGGCTCAGGGCGCACCAGGCGCGACGGCAGTCCCGGGTGCGCCGTTGGTGGCCCAGTCGATATCTGTCATCGCGTCCGGGACTGGGTTGGCCGGCGCGGGCGGCCGTGGACAGGTTGGAAGTCCGTCTGGTCCGTCGGCACCTGCCAATCTCGCCGGCGCGCCGACGAGTGTTCCTGCGATCACTCCGCCTGCTGCTCCAGCGATGGTGCCGACGAATGTTTCCAGCCAACGTCCAACGGTTGAGGCTCGTGTTGCTACGCCTCAGTCCGGTGTTTCGGACGCCCAGCCGACCCCGACGGATCTGGGACAAGGTCAACGAGGCCCGCGAGCCGACGCTCCGCGACAGGGTGGGCCTCCTGGCGGGGGTCCGGGTCAGGGAGCGCGCGCTCCCGCAGGACAGGGCCAGGGTGGACCAGAAGGGCGCCAGTCTGGCGGTCCCAATGGGCAAAACGGTGGCCCCGGCCAGAGTGGTCCTGAAGGACGTGCACCGGGTGGTCAAGGCGGCCCGGGTGGCCGTGGCCCGGCGGCGCCCCCGAATGCACCGTAAGTTGACCATCGTCATCCGGCAGCGAAAGCAGGTTACGTTGGGGGTCAGTTAGGCTTAGGTTAACTTGGATAATGACGTGATGGTCAATGGCACTCG
>DDYL01000228.1:2812-16418 GCA_002347925.1 Chloroflexi bacterium UBA2235
TGTTGGTCGAGCTTCGTCACGTCGCCTACGTAATTGTCTGGGTATTCGTGATCCAGCAGGCGGTAGCAGCCTTCGTTGTTGAGGGCGCGAGCATGGAACCGACACTTGCGAACCACGCCTACGTGATCGTCGACACGCTATTTCCAGCGACGCGCCCGTTTCGGCGTGGTGAAGTGATTGTCTTCCGGTACCCAAGAAACCCAGAAGTCGAATATGTGAAGCGCGTGATTGCCTTGCCAGGCGAGATGGTTGCGATCGCGCACGGTGCGGTCTTTGTCAACGGCGCTCCGCTTGCCGAACCATACGTCCAAGAACCTACCCGGTACTTCTGGGGTCCGGCCCGTGTTCCCGAGGACAGCGTATTCGTGCTTGGGGATAATCGAAATAGCAGCAGCGACTCCCATGTTTGGGGACCGCTCCCGGCGTCACTCGTGGTGGGCCGGGCGTGGATCTCGGTCGCGCCGTTCGCCAATCTGGCATCTCGGTCGCCAAGCGCAGCTCAGATTCTCCCCCGCTGACATCGGCGTGTTCGAGAGAACTGGGCCTGACGCCTACCAGACCTCGATGATCGCAGGAAGCAGCATCGCCCCCTGGCTTGTGCCATCGATGATGCGTGGTGGGTGGCCGGTAGATCGGCCGAACGCGTCGCGAACCCTAGATACCGCCAGGTTTGCCCGGGGAGAGAGGACGCCTCCGGCACTTGCTTCGGCGAGGATTGCCACCGTGCCCCCGCTGCCACCTCCGGTGATCTTTGCGCCATAGAGGCCATTTTCGGGACCTTCATTGCGGGCGAGGTTGACGATCATGTCTGTTTCTGGAGCGCCGAGGCCACAGTTGCGGGAGTAGCTTCGGTGAGATCCGAACATCTGGCGTCCGGCGCGAATGAGCGCGGCTTCGCGAATTCGTTCCTTGGTGGACATTGCGTCGCCAAGTGCGTCGCGGAACCTGACCACGCGCGATTGTTCAGTGACTGCATGTTCGGTTGCGCCACGGACGCGGTACCGTGTGTTGCGGTCTACGTGCGTAGCAAGGTCGCGGTGGCTTCCATAGCGATCCAGGAAGTCGCCACCCTTGATGGAGACCGGCAAGTGTTGCCGGACGGTGCGGAATTGCTCAGGAATAATGTTGCACAAGTGATCTGCCGGCACATCGATCTGGACGCCGTTGATTCCCCTGATCAGCATCTCCCGTCCCATGAACGCCGCGGTTCGGACACGCGGATAACGTTCGCCGCCAACGGCGTGCTTGACGCCGCTATCGAGGCCGAGAACCGTGGCGCCGGCAGGAAGAGGCACGTGCCCTAGGATGTCGTGTGGTTGGCAGCGCAGGGCCAACAGACGCCCGGACTGTCCCAGTGTGCACGTGACTTGGTCCATGATCCCGCATGGCGCACCGGCAACACGATGTTCGACGAGCTGGCAAAGTGCGGCGGTGCGGAACCCGTCGAGGTCAATGCCGAAGGCTGTCGTGACCGCCCGCATTGTCGCTACCTCAAGGGCGGCCGATGAGGCGACCCCCGCACCCAGGGGGACGGTTCCGTGAACGATGACGTTCGCCCCGGGGAGGGAGGGTGCGATGCCTTCGGAAATCAGGATGTACCAGACACCGACAACATACGACGCCCATCGGTGCTCCTTCCCGATGGTGTTGCGGAGGTCTTCCGGGGCGACCAGCGTACCGTGTGTGGACGGCGTGTCGTCACGCCAGAACATGGCAGTCTGAAGTTCGAATGTGGCGCCGTCAAGGGGCCCGGCCTCGGGGCCGACGGTGAGCACACGAATTAGCCCGTCTTCGCGAGGCTGCACCATAACGGTAGTGCGCGCGCCAATTGTGGCCTCAAGGACAGTTGCTCCGGAGTAGTCAGCAATGCCACCCATCACATCGAGCCGACCGGGCGCGGTGCCAATCGCGAATGGCTTTCCGGGTTCAAGATGCGCCTGGGCTGACCCTGAGAGTGAATTGCGGAGCGATTTGTAGTCGGACCGTATCTGATCCAAGTCGGCTGTTGAAGTTGCTGTCACGGGATCGGAAGTGTACCGCGGGTGCGATCAATTGGGGCTTTGGGTGTCTGCGCTTCAACGACGCGGTCGCGCCCTGCAAGGTCTTTGTGCACGGTTACGCGGGCGGTCGTCATCCACTCCTTTGCGAGGATGGAGAGTGCAGCGCCTTGAGTATCGGCGCACTCCATGAGGACCGATCCGCCGGGTCGCACGAGGCGGGATGCGTGCGAAAGGAGACCCCGGTATGCGTCAAGGCCATCCGGGCCGCTGAACAGGGCGACGTGTGGTTCCCAGTCGCGAACGCCTCGATCCAAGCCGGGTGCGTCGCCGGTCGGGATATAGGGCAGGTTGGCGCAGACGACGTCGACATTATTGGTGAAGGTTGCCAGTCCATCCCCGTGCCGGAACTTCACGCCGATGCGCGTAGCCGCATTGGCATGGGACCGAAGACGGCGGTGATTGTTGCGGGCTACCTGAAGGGCTCCCTCGTCGATGTCGATGGCGTGAATCGTGGACATCGGGCATGCGATCGCCCAGGCGATTGCGATGGCTCCTGAACCGGTGCCCACGTCAACTCCTGATGCACCTGCGCCGCACGACGTCAGCCGGGAGATTGCAAGATTGAGGATGGTCTCTGTGTCTGGCCTTGGGATCAGGACCCGACGATCGACGCGGAACGTGAGGCCCGCGAATTCCTTGGTGCCAGTGATGTAGGCGACCGGCTCGGCGGTAGACCGTCTGGCTATGAGTTTCCTGAACCGTTGCCATGTGCCGGGGGTCATCGTCAGATGGTCATGGGTCAGGAGGTACGCACGGTCACAGCGGAGGACGTGCCGGATTAGGACGTCAACGTCCAGTGACGGAGTATCGGTAATCTCTCCGCCTCCGGCTTTCAGAACGGACTGCCCCCAACGGATCGCCTCGCGGATGGTCGGGGGCATGGGTACGCCTCAGGCTACGGTGGAGGCTTCGAGACGGTCGGCCTGATCGGCGTCGATCAGGGCTCGCATCAGAGGGTCGATAGCGCCATCAAGCATCCCGGGAAGGTTGTGGACGGTCACGCCGATGCGATGGTCCGTCACTCGGTCCTGTGGGAAGTTGTAGGTCCGGATCTTTTCGCTGCGATCACCCGTACCAACCTGAAGGCGACGGGTGTCACCAAGTTCGTCGGCGCGACGGCGTTCCTCAAGCGAAAGCAAGCGAGCGCGCAGAACGGCCATGGCGCGTGCCTTGTTCTTTAGTTGCGAACGCTCATCCTGGCACGTTACGACGAGACCGGTCGGCTTGTGGGTTATCCGGACGGCGGAGTCGGTCGTGTTGACGCCCTGGCCCCCATGCCCGCCGGCGCGATACACATCGATTTCGAGATCGTCTGGATCGATGCTGACATCGATTTCCTCGGCCTCGGGAAGGACGGCGACGGTGGCAGTCGAGGTGTGGATGCGACCCGACGCCTCAGTGGCGGGGACACGCTGCACGCGGTGGACGCCGCTCTCGAACTTCAGGCGGCTGTATGCACCCTGGCCACGAACTTCAAGGATGATCTCCTTGTAGCCTCCGATCCCGGTGCCATTGGCCGAGAGCACCTCGGTGCGCCAACCTTGGCGTTCGGCGTAGCGCGTGTACATGCGGGCGAGGTCTGAACCGAAGAGGGCAGCCTCGTCACCGCCTGCGCCGGCCCGGATTTCAACAATGACATTCTTTTCGTCATTGGGGTCGGTGGGTAGCAGCGCGAAGCGCAACTGGGCGAGGAGATCGGCACGCTGGGCTTCCAGGGTTCGGAGCTCCTCGCGCGCCATCACCGCGAGTTCCTCATCGGATTCGGTTTCGAGAATGGCCGTGGCACCATCGATTTCAGCGTCGACGCGGACCATTGCACGCCAAATGTTGACAACCGGAAGCAGACTGGCCTGTTCGCGGCTGATGCGCACGTATTCTGCCTGGTTCCCGTAGACCTCGGGATCGCTCAGGCGCGATGCCAACGTGTTGTAGTGGTTCTCGATTTGTGCAACGCGATCAAGCATGTTCGCTGTTCCCGGGGTGCTTGCACCCGTGCCGGTGGTTCATTGCGGCCGATGCGTAGATACCGGCGCAGACAAATGAAAAGGCAGGGCAAAACTGCCCTGCCTTGGTGGTATCGGGAACGCGGCGCTACTGCTCGTTGGGAAGCTTGAAGCGTCGGCGGAAGCGTTCCACTTGACCGGCGGTGTCAACGATGCGCTGCTGTCCGGTATAGAACGGATGGCAGTTAGAGCAGATTTCAACGCGGATCAGCGGACGCGTGGAACCCGTGGTGAACGAGTTGCCACAGACACACTGGACACGCGCGTTGGGGTAGTAGTTCGGATGGATTTCGGGCTTCACGGCGTTTCCTCGTCGACCAGTGTACCAAGGTCTGAAGTCTTTTCCGCGCCGGTAAGAAAATGCTCGGTTTCGAGACCCCTATGCACGCCCTTGCCGTGGTGCCGAAGCCATGAAGGAGAGGGTCTCTTCCATGGTGGGAATGCCGGCACGGCCCCCAAGCGACCGGCACTTCAGCGCGGCTACTGCCGACGCAAACTCAAGTGCTCCGCCCAGTTCTAGGCCGTTCGCGCGCGCCAGCAAGAAGGCGCCGTGGAAGACGTCTCCGGCTCCAGTGGTGTCCACAACTGCCGGAGCGATGAAGGCAGGAGTGTGGAAATCCCCATCGGGCGATGCGCACCAACAACCGTTCTCGCCTTCGGTGACCACGACGACAGACGGACCTTCCCCCCGGAGGCGGCGGGCCGCGTCGAGGAGCTCGGTTCCTTCGAGAATGTCCGCCTCGGTTCCGTCGTGGTCAGGCAGGTCGGTAAGCGTGGCTTGGTTTCGGGTCACCAGGGTTCCCGCGTAGTCGCGCGCGGCGGCGCCGAGGGTCCGTCCAGACTGTGCCGCCATGAACTCTGACGCAAAAAATCTTGACACGACCAAATAGCGCAGCGACGGAAGCAAGGGCGTCACACTCGGATGGAAATGGGTGCCGTCGAGACAGACAGCGCCCCCGGCATCGTTGATGAGTTTGGCCGCTCGCAGGGCACCGGGTCCGGCGTCGCTAAGGTGCAAGTACGCGGCAGATTTGACGTAATCTGGCTGCAAGTCGTCAGGAAGCACGTCACCCGCGGTGCCTCGTCCGGAGAGGAACGCCCGTGCACCTGACCGGCCATCTACCAGGACGATCGTGCGGTGTGATGTTTCGCCGGCGGAAACGATGGCGTGCGACACATCGACGCCCTCGTGGCGAAACTCCGAGAGAATATCGGCACCGGTTGCGTCGTCTCCAACGCGGGTGATGAAGGATGCATTTCCGCCAAGCCTTGCGATGGCGACCATGGCCGTCGCGACCATGCCACCTCCCTGCTGCGCGCGGCCCTTGATCGTTGCCCGTCCTTCCGGAGGCGGGATCTCGGTAAGCAAGAGGAGGTCGTCGATGCACGCGAAGCCAAGTCCGAGGATGCGGGGACGGCTCTGGGCCTCGGATGTATTCGGGGTTCCAGGTTGCGTGGTCACAATTGGACATCCTAGCGCGTGGATCAGACGACGGGGCGCGCATCCGTGCCGGCGTGCATTACCGGAGACCGTCTTGGTGCCGATTAAAGTATCTCTTGGACGCGGTGGCAACGGATCAGGGAGCATCCATGCAAATGAACGATGGTCCGGTAAATCGAAGCCGGATTCCCGTGGACGAGGCGATCGTCGCGCTTCTGGCCCAGGTTGAGCCGGTGTCCGACCATGAGCGCGTCCTTGTTCAGGATGCGATGGGGCGGACGCTCGTTGAAGACATCCCGGCCCCAGCAGACGTGCCTCCCTTTGATTATGCGACGTTGGATGGCTACGCAGTTCGTGCCTCGGACACCGATGGCGCTGCACCAGATCGGCCAGTCTCATTCGAGGTAGTCGGCGTCCTTGGGGCCGGAGTGGTCGCTGGCAGGGCTTTGGGCAAAGGCGAGGCTTACCGGATCCTGACGGGGGCGCCGGTGCCTCCGGGTGGAGACGCCGTGGTCCCGTTTGAGGGGACTGACGGCAAAGGCTTTGGTGGGTGGGATGGGTCCGACGCGATGTCATTGGGGCTGGCGGAGAAACGGGTGTCGGTGCGGGTGCAGGTTCAAACCGGGGCAGACATCAGACGGCGCGCTGAAGATCAGAGGGCGGGTGAGGTACTGCTTCGCTCCGGGACGCGGGTTCGACCGGCGGAGGTTGCGGTGCTGGCGAGTGCCGGCATCTTTTCGGTGTGGGTCCACCGACGAATCCGCATTGGTGTTCTCTCGACAGGCGACGAGCTGGTGGCACGCGACCACGTTGGGCCGCTTGGGCCAGGAAAGATCAGGGACGCCAACGGACCCGCCTTGCTTGCTCTGGTGTCGAGGGACGGCGC
Organism: Chloroflexi bacterium UBA2235; assembly: GCA_002347925.1. Lineage (GTDB taxonomy): Bacteria > Chloroflexota > UBA11872 > UBA12225 > UBA12225 > UBA12225. The sequence continues at coordinate 9,203 of DDYL01000228.1, forward strand.
TATACCCGTTGATCTCGGACAGGCGCTCGATGAGCCGGATTCGGTGCGTGTTTCATTACTCAAGGGCGTCGACCAAGGATGTGACCTGATTGTGACTTCGGGCGGGGTGTCTATGGGCGACCGTGACATGGTCAAGCATGTGATCCGCGACGACGGAGAGGTCTCCATCTGGTCGATTGACTTGCGCCCTGGAAAGCCCTTCACATTCGGGCGGTTCCACGGTGTGCCAATCATGGCGTTGCCGGGAAATCCTGTTTCGGCGATGGTCACCTATGNNGATTGTCCGTCGCATGCAAGGACATAGGGCGGCTGTTCCAGTTGAAGTGATGGCGATCGCCGACCAGGAAATCGTGAACGACAGCGGTCGGGAGAACTTTGTTCGGGGGGTTGCGCGGATTGACGACCGGGTTCGGGGGGCAGTCGAGTGGCATGTGCGTCCCACAGGTCCGCAAGGCTCAGGAATCCTGACTTCAATGGCTCGTGCGAACTGCCTTATCCGCCTCTCACCTGATACGAAGCGCGTCGAGTCAGGCGAGCGTGTCAGGTTGCGACTGATGGACGCGTCACCGCTTTGGTAACCTTGTCGAACACGCCGGAAAAATCAGAACGCACTGTCGCACGATTTGCGCGATAGGGGTGAGATGAGAGGTCCGGCCGGTGCTTGCCGGGCAAGTGCCAGATTGACCGGAAAGGGGGTGAGAGTGAATGGCAGTTGAGGCTGAAACCAGGCAGGCGCTAATCAAGAAGTTCCAGCGCAATGGCGCGGATACCGGTTCACCGGAAGTCCAGGTGGCGTTGCTCACCGAACGCATCAAGTCGCTGACCCAGCACCTGATCGCGAACAAGAAGGACGTTTCTTCACGGCGCGGATTGCAGCTCATGGTGGGACAGCGTCGCCGGTTGCTGACGCATCTCACACGAATTGAACTGTCGCGCTACCAGACCCTGATCGCGGAGCTCGGGTTGCGCCGCTGACGCATCGCATGAATGGCAGGCGCGGTCGGTTGTTAGTTATTCCGTGCACACCGAGTGCCCGTACAACCGGCCCCGTTGGGAACGGATTAGCTAACAGACCGCGCACCGCGTCTGCCCTCGCGCCCAATGTTGTGGCGCGAAGAGGAGACACGAATGGTGGGTACCGTTCCCACACCTGCGGCCGATGAACACGGCCCCGGACCATCTACCAGTGGTTCGTCCCGCATTGCTCCCGGAAATCCGATTGGTCGGGTTGTCCGCAAGGAAATCACGTTCGCTGGTCGGCAACTGATCATCGAGACCGGAAAGTTAGCCGGCCAAGCCGGCGGGTCGGTGACCGTTCAGTTCGGTCAGTCCATCGTGCTGGCAACGGCAACGATGTCTCGCTCACCGCGTGATGGCATCGACTTCCTTCCATTGACCGTGGATTACGAAGAGCGCCTGTATGCCGCCGGCAAGATCCCCGGCAGCTACCAGCGNNNCCAATCCGGCCACTATTCCCGAAGGGACTTCGCCACGACGTTCAGGTGATCATCACCACGCTGTCCACGGATCAGGAAAACGATCCGAGTGTTCTCGGCATCATTGGTGCGTCGACCGCGCTCATGATCTCGGACATCCCATGGGGTGGGCCGATCGGTGGCGTCCGCATGGGCTACGTCGACGGGCATCTGGTAGTCAATCCGACGCAGTCGCAACTCGCCAAGAGCACCCTGGACCTGATGATTGCGGCGACGCCTGACGCAGTGATGATGGTCGAGGCAGGTGCGAACCGGGTCTCAGAGCGCCTGGTCCTTGACGCAATCGCGCAGGCTCACGCTGAGATTCGCGCCCTGTGCGTGATCCAGGAGGAACTGCGGGCTGAAGTCGGCAAGGCGAAGCGCGAGTTCACTCCATCCGAGACCCCAGCCGACGTCAAGGCCGCGGTTGACGAGGCGCTTGCTGGCCGCCTTCATGCGGTCCTCTACCAGGCTGACAAGTCGACCCGAGAAGTCGGTCTCGATGCCCTCACCGCCGACGTGGTGGCATCGTTGAAGGACCGTTTTGATGCGGGTGTGGTTGTTTCGATGGTCGAAAGCCGGATCAAGACGGCGGTGCGAGACCAGATCCTGACGGCGAACATCCGTCCGGATGGGCGTGACACCAAGACCATCCGTCCGATCGTGTGTGAGGTTGGTGTGTTGCCCAGGACCCATGGTTCCGGGTTGTTCACGCGTGGCCAGACGCAAGCCCTGTCAATCGCGACGCTGGGGTCTCCCGGTGATGCGCAGCGCATCGATTCCCTTGAGTGGGAAGACGAAGTGAAGCGCTACATGCACCACTACAACTTCCCGCCGTATAGCACTGGGGAAGCCCGTGCCCTCCGTGGGGTTGGCCGACGTGAAGTTGGTCACGGGAACCTTGCCGAACGCGCCCTGTTGCCAGTTCTGCCGGCCGCGGACAAGTTCGGGTACACAATCCGGGTTGTCTCGGAAATCGTCGCGAGCAACGGTTCGACCTCCATGGCTTCGGTCTGCGGAAGCACACTTTCGCTGATGGACGCCGGTGTGCCAATCGAGGCGCCGGTCGCTGGCGTCGCCATGGGACTGATCCTCGGTGCTGGTGCAACCGAAGGCAAGCATGCCGTCCTGACGGACATTCAAGGCATGGAAGACGCCCTTGGGGACATGGACTTCAAGGTCGCCGGTACCGAAGGTGGGATCACCGCCCTCCAGATGGACATCAAGGTCAAGGGCATCACCCTCGCCATCATGGAAGAGGCTCTCGAACAGGCCCGTGAGGCCAGGTTGCTGATCCTCGGCCGGATGAATGAGGTCATCTCAGCTCCGAGGATGGATCTGTCCAAGTGGGCACCCAAGATGATCCAGATCAAGTTGCCAACCGACAAGATCGGTGCGGTTATCGGCCCTGGTGGCAAGACGATCCGCAAGATCCAGGAGGATACCGGTGCGTCGATTGATATCGACGATCAGGGAATGGCGAACATCACGTCGCCGAACCCGGAAGGTGCCGAGCGGGCTGCGCAGGTCGTCCGGTCGATCATCGAGGACGTCGAGGTCGGAAAGATCTACATGGGCAAGATCACCAGGCTGATGGCCTTCGGTGCCTTTGCCGAGATCATGCCCGGCAAGGAAGGCCTCGTCCACATCTCAGAACTTGCCGAGACACGGGTGAACCGTGTCGAGGACGTCGTCGAAGTCGGCGATGAAGTGATGGTGATGGTGATCGAAGTCGATGGGCAGGGACGTGTCAACCTTTCGCGCCGTGCCGTTATTGAAGGGCAGTCACCTGACGAGGTCCTGGCACGTCGCCCACAGGGCGGTGGCGGTCCGCCGAGTGGCGGCCGACCAGGCGGTGGAATGGGTGGACCCCGGCGCGACGGACCACCTCGTGGTTCGTTCGGCGGATCACGTGGCCCACGCGGTCCGATGGGCCCGCGGTAGTTCCGGCGATACCGGGTCCGGCACGAGTGCCTGGCTCGGTAACGATCAGCCCGATAACTCGTTCAATGAAGCCGGTTTCCGGGGCCACTGGCCGAGGTGACCGGCTTCGTTGTCTACGGATGCGAATGCGAAGGGTGTGCGTGGCAGACGGGGTCCGGGCAGATGCTGCTACCATGCGCCCGGAAATGAGCGGGCAATCTGGGATACGCGTCGCGGTTGCGGGCTTCGGTCGCTTGGCGTCTGATGTCACTCGCGGACTGGCTACCGTTGACGGCATGGATATTGTTGGCATCGCACGGAGACAGGGCGATGACGAGACGATCAGGGTTGGTGAGACCCTCGTGACGCGCTACCGTGATGTCGGAACGATGATCCGTGAGTCTCGTCCGGATGTCCTGCTTGAGGCGACGCTCCCCGAGTTTGCAATGGAACATTCGCTTGCGGCGCTTGCTAGCGGGGTCCGGCCGGTGGTGGCGACGAGTGGCGTCTCGGATCGCGACTTGGAGGAACTTGGAAGGGCGTGTGCTGACCGTTCCCTTGGTGGGGTCGTCGCGCCGAATCTCTCCGTTGGCGCAGTAGTCCTGATGCACCTCGCGGCGATTGCCGGCCGGTTTTTCGAGCATGCCGACATCATTGAATACCACCGGGATCGCAAGGCCGACGCACCATCGGGAACCGCGGTACACACAGCCCGCCTCATGCAGCGCGAGCGTGAGGGGAGTTTCACGCGGGTTCCCAGCCGTACGGTTACGGTGCCAGACGTTCGTGGCGGGGAAGCCAACGGGATTGGCATCCATAGCATCAGGCTCCCCGGGCTAGTTGCCCATCAGGAAGTCATCTTTGGCGGGACGGGGCAGACCCTGACGCTTCGCCATGATGCGATGTCGAACGATTCCTATGTGCCCGGCGCGGTGCTTGCCATTCGGCACGCGATGGAGACGGCCGGGTTGACCGTGGGACTTGGAACACTACTTGGGTTGGAACGCTGAGACGGAGAGGGTGAAGAGATGAGCGCACGCGAGGTCGAGTTCGGCCGACTGATCACCGCAATGGTCACGCCGTTCCATCGGGATGGTGCAGGCCAAGCAGTCGATTACGAGAAGGCCGCGCGGATGGCACGCATCCTGGCAGCGAACGGCACCCAGACAATTGTCGTCTCGGGGACTACGGGCGAATCACCAAACCTCTCCGTTGAAGAGAAACTCGGCCTTTTCCGCACAGTGCGTGACGCGGTGGCGGGGCATGCCAAGGTGATCGCCGGCACCGGCAACTACAGCACCCACGAGAGCATCGAGTTGACTGAGGCGGTCCAGCACGCCGGAGTTGCGGATGGCGTGCTGCTCGTGGTGCCCTACTACAACAATCCGCCTCAGGAGGGCCTATACCGGCACTTCCGGACGATTGCCGAGAGCACATCCCTGCCGTGCATGGTCTACAACGTCCCGAGCCGGACCGTGCGGAACATGGACGCTTCAACCACCCTTCGTCTCGCGCGCGACGTTCCGAACATCATCGGGATCAAGGAAGCCAGCGAGAACCTGGACCAAGTGGCCGAGATCCTGGCTGGAGCCCCTAGCGACTTCAAGCTGTGGAGTGGCAACGATGGCGACATCTTCCCGAAGATGGCGATGGGAGGCTACGGAGTAGTCTCGGTAGCGGCCCATGTTGTGGGGCGCCTGATCCGACAGATGGTTGATGCCACCGGGGCGGGCGATGTCCGCGAAGGGGCGCGTCTGCACCTGCACCTGCTGCCGTTGGCCCGGGCACTCTTCCCGCCGATCGCCCCTGTTGCCTCGCCGGCGTCGATCAAGGCCGCGATCGGGATCCTGGGGTTTGACGTTGGCGGGCTCCGGCTGCCGATGATCGAATTACCCGAAGCTGCGAACCATAAGCTTGCGGAAATGCTGCGGGACTATGCGACAGATCCAATGGAAGTCGGTGCGCACTGATCGAATTCATGAGGATGGCGGAATTGGGAACGCCGGATGCTCGACGGGATCTCCTAGAGCGGGTCTCCGGTGAAATCCGGGCATGCCGGGCGTGCGTCCTTCACGAGGGCACGCGCCAAGCGGTGCCCGGTGAGGGCAATCCGGATGCCGAAATCCTGCTTATCGGTGAGGCACCTGGCCAGAATGAGGATCTGCACGGTCGGCCGTTCGTGGGCGCATCCGGACAGTTCCTCACCGAGATGCTTCGGCAGAACGGCCTCCGCCGTGAGGATGTGTTCATCGCCAACGTCGTGAAGCATCGGCCGCCGAACAACCGGGATCCGCTTCCAGACGAAATCGAGGCATGTGCCTCATTTCTGTCTCACCAAATCGACGCGATCGATCCCTTGGTGATCATTACTCTGGGGAGGTTCTCGCTCGCAAGGTTCTTTCCGGGTGAGAAGATCAGTCAGATCCATGGCCAACCAAGGACGATTGGTGGGCGGACGGTAATCCCGCTTTACCATCCGGCGGCGGCGCTTCATCAGGGTGCGCTTCGGAAGGTTCTCGAGGCAGACTTCGCCAAGGTTCCCGGAATCGTCGACATTGCACGAAGGGCCGCTGGCAGGATCGCCCCACCCGCTGCGCCTCTTCGACCGGATGAGCCGGTGCAGCAGGCGTTCACGCTGCTCCACGACTTGGCGGAGAAACAAATCGGCGACGGCATCGAGAGTTCAACTGATCTCATCGGTACCGCAGCACCAAAGCCTCCGCGCCAGCTGCCGCTCCTCTAGACCCTTGGAGATCCCGGCGTGTACCCGCGTCTCCGGGTCGTGGTTCAACCCGGAGATGCACGAAGGTATAGGGTGCCCGCGATCACTCCAGTGAGTGCGGTACTGCACACGAGGAACCAGAATGTCGCCCGCCAACGGCGCCATCGCGAAAATGCGATCGGACGCCGTGATGGTGCGTAGTGCCAGGCATCAACCCATGCCTCCTGCGACGCGCGCATTGGAAATCGCGCGGCGAATGCAAGACCGGCGAGACATGCGGTCACGGTGACGGCAATCTGCCAGTTCTCGATCACGCCCTGCCTCCAGGTGCCAGTGGCGATGCTTCAAAAGGGCCGCGGTTGGACGGGTTCAGGCGTCTGGCGCTCCGGCAATGCGCCGGTCCTCCCGGGACAGGTGTTCAACGGTCTGACCGGTCTCCACGTAGGTCCGAGTGACGTGTGCGCCGCCATATGTCCAGAGGAAACGCATCTCGGAACTGCTGTCGTTGCGGAAGTGGTGCGGCACGCCCGGAGGGACAAACGTCGTGTCGTAGGGGCGGACAGTGGTCTCCTGGCCATTCATGATCGCGATGGCCTCGCCTTCGAGGATCGTGATCGCTTCTTCCACATTATGCGTATGTAATGGAATAACGGCACCGGGTTGGAAGGTGCTGATGCCGATCGTCAGGCTTGTACTACCCCGGTCGGAATGGACGAGGGGTTGGGTGACCACTCCCTTGGCGCGGGAGATCGTCGGAAGTTCGCTTGGTCGGAGGATTTGTCCCTGGGCGGGTGGGTTGGTCGTGTCGGTCACCGATGCCTCCTGCGATGTTTGGCGCGCACCGTGCGTCGCAGGGTTTCGCGCAACGATCAGTCTACGACCCAGTTCACGTTGGGGGGTGCGGTACCATCGCGAAAGGTCGCTGCGGGTCCATCCGCGTGGCAGGCCGGACTGGGAGTGGAACTGTGCCTGACCGCCCGCCGACATTCTTCGCTTGGGACGAGATTGTTCCCAGGGAACTTTTCCCGGGTGTGACCGGCCAGATTGTTTCCGGGACGAATGTGATGCTTTCCCGGGTGACAATCCCGGCGGGAAG
>DDYL01000143.1:0-1067 GCA_002347925.1 Chloroflexi bacterium UBA2235
TCCACGCCACATCTTCGTCAACATGGAAGCAGCATACGTCCCACCCCCCGTGGTTAGTCTAGAGGGAACCCTCTGGTTAAGGCGCGCCTAAGCGATTGGATTAGGCGGACGTGTAGGTCTCAGTCACGTCGCGGTGGGTCCTAACAGGGTGGCCGCGCGGATGACAGGTGGTGTTGGCGTCACGCATGATGTTGAGGGCGTCCTTGTGCAGGGATGCTTGGGCGCTTCATCTTCATGGAAGACCAGCAACACAAGATTGCCAAACCCACGACGTTGGCGAACACTCTGAGGCAAGATTCGTCCCGGCGCCGGCTCGGTGCGCTGACGTTGTCTGCCCTAGCGGTCGCACCGGGGCGTGCACAGGCCGAAGGATCACGGGACGTTGCAGTGACATCCGTCGACCCCGCGCGTGAGACCGCCTTACCGTGGGTTCCGCGATATCCAAGTGACCGGCTCGCCGAAGAAGTGGTGTCGGTGCTGCGAGGTCGCGATGAGTTGGTTTCGATTGCAGCCGTTCACCTTCTTGATGGCACGGGCGTGGCACTCAACGCCGACGACGTAGTCCCACCAGCAAGCCTGTTCAAGCTGAATATCCTCGCGGAGACGTACCGGCAGATCGAACGCAACCGTGTCAAGTTGGCGCAGATGATCACCATCCTGCCGGAGGACGCAGCCCCGGGTGCAGGCATCCTTCAGGATCGTATCGGTGAAGCAGTCTCGGTCGGCGAGGCGCTTTCACTGATGATTGGCATCTCGGACAACACGGCTGCCTTCGCATTGTTGCGCACCATCTCGAGCCGGAAACTCAACGAGTGCACAAGGGCGCTGGGGATGTTGCGAACTTGGTTCTACGTTGACGAGCGCCCCGATGAGACGTCAGCCGGTGATGTCGTCACGATCCTTCGCGCCATCATCGACGGCACGATTGCTTCGCCTCGGGGCACAGACCAGATGCTTGAACTCATGACCCAGGTCCAACCGTCGGCGTGGATCCGGTCGGGCCTTCCACCCGGGACCCGACTTGCCCACAAGAGTGGCCAGTTGGAGGGAATCCGCAATGACGCCGG
>DDYL01000143.1:1243-2945 GCA_002347925.1 Chloroflexi bacterium UBA2235
CACGTGCTACGCTGCCGTCCGGTCCGGGGGCGTTTCCGGACCACTGGAAGGAGCCCCTTGTGAAAATCATTGACATCAAGGTTGCCGTGATTGGTGAGCGCCCGGATGACCCGGACGCCTTTGACACGCATTGTTCGCCAATCGTCCGGATTGTGACCGATGCCGGAATCGATGGGTATGGGCAGGTTGAGTCGAGCAAGCCGTACCTCAAGCCCCACATCCTCTACTACCGGGATGCCTTGATTGGGATGGACCCGACGGACGTTGAGCGATGCATGCTTCGGATCCGTCGACGCGGGAGCTTCAAGCCTTGGGGTGCATCTGTTTCGGCGATCGAAATGGCACTTTGGGATGTAGCCGGGAAGGCCGCGAACCTTCCGGTGCACAAGCTGCTTGGAGGCAAGGTCCGCGACAAGGTCCGCGTTTACAACGGCAATGTGCGCTTTCCATTACGTGACCAGTCACCCGAGGCATACGCGGAAAACATGCAGATGATGAAGGAATCCCCCGAGGGCTTCACGATCATCAAGCAGGGAGTGAGCTACCACTCTGGCATGCCGAACTCGGTGCCTAACTTTGCGTACTCCTACGACCGCGTCGACGACCCTTCGCGCGGCGGATTCGCAGGATCGCGTGGTCTCCTTACCGAACAGGGCTTGAACCACATCATCCGGTGTGTTGAGGCAATGAAGAAGGTCACCGGAGAATCGATCGGGTTGGCACTCGACTGTGGTCCAGGGTGGACCATTCCGGATGCGATCAGGTTCGGTCGGGCGATGGAACCGCACAACATCATGTGGATCGAGGACATCCTTACCGGTGACTACGTGCCCTGGGTCAATGCATCGGCCTATCGCGAGGTGACCCAGGCGACCTCCACTCCGGTTCATACCGGTGAACAGATCTACCTCCGCCATCATTTCAAGGAACTGTTTGAGAAGCAGGCCGTCAGGGTCGTTGGACCGGACCCGGCCGACGTGGGCGGGCTAGCTGAACTCAAGTGGGTAGCGGAATATGCGGACCTTCATGGGATCCTGATGGCACCGCACGGAACCCTTGATGGCGTGATTGGCTTGGCCGGCCTCGTGCAAGTCTCGGCCGCCCTGCCTCACAATTTCATCGCTTTCGAGTATCCGGTCGCGCGCCCCTCGTGGTGGTACGACATCGTGGATGGATTGCCGGACCCGATTGTCAAGGACGGCTTCATCGACGTCTGGGATCGCCCGGGGCTAGGGGTCACCTTCCGTGTGGATGAGGCACGCAAGCGCCTCCATGCTTCGGACAAGGGTTTCTTTGACTGATCGCGTGAGGCGCTCACTCTGCTAGGGCCAAAATGTGCGTCTGGATTTCGCCACGATCGTTCCCGTGTAAGGGTGGGTTGTGGCGTTTTCCGGGTAAACTGGTGCCGCTCCGCGGTGACCTAGCGGGATTCGGCTCCTGAGATCGCAGGCACGTGTGATTTGATGAACGACCGGATCCGGCCGAGCACCATTTCCCCGGTTTCTCTGTCATCCAGGAAACCTGGTACACCTTCCTCGATGAAAACCGTGTCGAGCGGAACACCCATCCGGGCCAAGGTGTTCGCATAACGCGACACCGGCGCGAATGGAACGGTGGGGTCTGACCGGTGATGGACGATCATCGTTGGCGGGATGACGTCTGACAAGTTGTACTGGGCCGAGTAGCGGAGATAGCGCGCGAT
>DDYL01000143.1:2952-8267 GCA_002347925.1 Chloroflexi bacterium UBA2235
CGCCGCGTGCCTCCGCATCGCGAACAAGTCCACGGGTGCCGACACCAGGATCACACCAGGGATTGCACCGACCGGTTCATCGCGCACCGCGCGCAGGGCGTGAAGCGCCGCACTGCCTGCTCCCAGAATGAACGGATCCCGACGTGAGTTTGGCGGGGCTTGTGTTGAGCCCGGCGTTCCGGGGGCTAGGGTTCGTGATGGCTGCCGAACGGTTGCCATCAACATTCGAATGAGGCGGATATCGCGTTCAGCCCGGGTCCCTAGTGAAAGCGTGATCGCAAACACATCAATCCCACCGGATGCCAAGCCGGCGAGGGCGCAGTCGCTCGTCATGAGTGGGGTCGGGATCACGGCGATGACAACAGGTCTGGCCCTTGCAACCGCCTTGCTGGAGCCTGATTGGGGATCCGCTGGATCGGCCGAGTATTTCCAGATCATTCCTGACGTGTTGTCGGAACCGAGGAAGTCCAGAGGCATCCGCTCCACATTCGCGGCGACTGGGCTCTCGCATTGGACGGCGACTGCAGTGCCGGTCAAGAGAGTCGTCTCACGGGGCGAGACTGCCTGAGCCTCTGGGGGGCGTTCCAGAACGACCTCAATTGGCGCGTCGCCGTTCCATGGAACCTCGATTCCGGGCATGAACCAGGCGACAAGCCGGTCGATCGGATCGCGGCTTGCGGGACGGTCAATCACCGTTGACGCGTACCCCGGAGCGCTGACGGCAACTTGATAACGCCCACCGTCGACACCTGAAAGCGTGAAGGTGCCCGAAGCGTCTGTGATGGCTTCCACGACGTTCGCTTCCGCGTCTGCGATGAGCACGGTTGCACCACTGACAGGGCCAAGGCGGGCCGTTGGCGTCGCGACAGGTGTTCCCGCTGGGGTCGAGGTTGGCACGAGGGTGCGGGTCGCTTGAACGGTCAAGGTCGGCACGGGCGACACCAAGAATTGGGCAATATCTGAGACGGAGGCTGAATTTTCAGGGGTCGGTTCAGCGGTCGCTGTTGGGGTGACATCCGGCAGCCGCACCAGAACTTTCCCCGAGATGGACCCAGGCGCCCTCGTTTCGGTGCCAACAGGGGGCAGGTAGTGTGCGACAAATCCGCGCGCCTCGTGTTCCACCCGGTTCCGGATTGGCCATGCGTCGTCCAGTCGTCCCGTAGCAAGCCACGCTGCCCAGGTCGCGACAGATGCCACGGACATCGCGGTTAGGAGCATGCGCAAGGCGGTGAACGTCACGCGAAGTGAACCGACGACCACCTTTGCGGTCCTTCGGCCGCCTGAACCCTGCCCTTGCACCATCGTGGGGATGATGCCGCACAAGTGGCCTCACCGGTTTGACTGCAAGTCTGGAATGCAATCTGGTGTCCCCTTCTGCCCGATTGTTGCGGGACCCAGTTGCAAGTGAGCCAGGTCGGCTCAAAATTTGAATGCGTACTTGACCGATTCGAACCCGCAATCTATGCTCACCCAACCACGTGCTACACCTTCAGCACGGNNGAGACCGCGTCTCCCGCCCCAGCGGCACCAACCGCGGCACCAAAGCCACCAGCGGCAGCGCCTACCGCCGCCGTGGCTGCCACGACCGTTCCGGCGCCTACCGCCGCACCAAAGCAGAAAGGGCCGCCGGTCGAGGTCTCCTTCAACACTTGGTACGACGCAGTCGTTCCGCCGATTCAGCCCTTATTCAAGAAGTTCGAGGAAGAGTTCAACGTGAAGTTGACCGTTGACCTGAACGCCTCAAACCGTGACACGGCGAAATACACCGCCTGGTTCGCGTCGGGTACCGCCCCGGATGTGGTGTGCGGTGACAACTTCATCTGGAGCAAGTTCTACAACGCCAATGCGATCCTTGAGATTTCCGACTACCTCAAGCGCGACAAGATTGATCTCAAGAAGGATTACGTCCTCATGGGGAGTGAGATCTGGTGTGGCAAGACGTATGCATTCCCGTTCGATGCTGATCCACGCGCCGTCTACTACAACAAGACGCTTCTCAAGCAGGCCGGGGCAAAGGATCCCTGGGATGACTTCCAGGGGAAATGGACCCTGGAAGACATGCAGGAAATGATGGTCAAGACGGCCCGCGTAACTGGGAACTCCGGTACTGATGTTTACGGTGTCAGGACTGACGCCTGGGCCATGAGCGAGTCCAACGGGATGTTCATCTGGACGTGGGGTGGCACTTGGGCCGACTTCGACTCCATGAAGTACACGCTGGACACCAAGGCGGCGCTCGAGGCGCAGGAATTCATCAAGGGGTGGTACGACCGCAAGCTGATCATGCCCAATGCGGTTCAGGCCGAACTCGGTGGCGGCGAGAAGGCATTCGGGCAGGGACGTGCGGTCTTCAGGATCAGGGCCGCAGCGGCCCACAGCACGATCCGCAAGGAGATTGGAGGCAATTTCGAGTACGACATCGCCCCATTCCCAGGCCGGACAAAGGATCAACCCGGTGTAACAATCGTGTCTGGTAACCCGCATACCGTTTCAAAGACGACAAAGGTTGCGGATCAGGCCTACGAGTTCATCAAGTGGCTCGGCGGACCCGACATCCAGAACTTCTGGGCGAAGGAGAAGGTTCAGTTGCCGACGCTTAAGTCGGCACAGGCGGAGTACGTGCGTGATCCGAAACTGCACACCCAAGTGTTTGCAGATGCTTACAAAGTGCCATACGGCATCCACTTCCGGCATGACAACACCCGGCGTCATTACGACGAATACGCGGTCGAAATGAACGACGTATTTGCCGGTAAGAAGACCCTTGCGGATACGATCAAGGCCTTCAACACGCGCATCAATAATGAGGTTGAATACGGCAGCTGCCTGCCGTACAAAGGTTCGGCCGTCCCGATCAAGCCATAGCCCTGGAAGCCGTGCACCCACCTCACCCTGCATCTGCATTTGTGAGGTGGGGGGCACGTGTGCCGTCCGAAGAAACCGTCAAGAACAGGAAGTTCAGTCGGCGTGGTCGACCTGCTTCATCGTGATGCCGTGCGGATGCTTGGGCAGGTTGCCGAGGTCGTACGCGCGGAAGAGGTGGTGTTCAAACCCCTCGATGACCGACGACCCTGCCGGGATGGTCAGCTGGCCCGGTCGGACTGACGCCGGCCAGGCAAGATGGTAGGTGCGCCGAGGCCGTACCGGGAAGACCTCCTGGTCTGCCAGTTGCAGGCGGGAAACGGCATCGCGGTCTAGCGTGACGCCCAATCCCGGCGTGGTTGGCACCTTGATGTAGCCACCTTCAACGACCAACGGCTTGACGATCAGGTCGTCCTCCCAGATGTGCATGCACGTGATGGCTGGCCACTGGGCGTGCGTGGCGACGGCGCCCGCCTGGACAGTCCACGCGGTGGTCAGGCCGGTGCCTACCAGTTGAAGCCAGAATGGCTTGTTTGCGGTGGCCGAGACCTGCGACTGCTGCGCCAGAGCCCCCGCACCCCCGCCAATGACGAAGCCGTCGCACACATCCTCGTGCATTGTCGTCATGATGGGTGGCGAGCCGTAGTGCATGGCAATCGCGAAACGCGTCTGCGAACGGATGCGAACGTTTCCGGCCACGTCCCCCTGCGGGATCGGGCTTTCGATGATCTGCAACTGTTGGAATCGTTCCAGCGACTTGAGGTACCCGACCGCAAATCCCGCATTAGCCAGGCCACCATTGAAATCCATGTCAATCGTCGCGCCGTCCGGCAGGACGTGTTCGAGGGCCTCGAGTTGCCCAATTACGTCTCGCCAAGGACGCCCCTTCAACTTGAAGCAGGTGTAGCCGAGCGAAACGGCGAGGCGAGCCTCAGCGACCCATTCGTCCTCGTCGAAGTCGAGGCACCACCATGAAATCGGCGCAACGTCTCGGACCTGCTTGCCAAAGAAGGCATGCGAGGGAACTCCGGCCTGGTGTCCGGCGGCATCCCACAGCGCCATCTGGAGACCACACCCGTAACTGTCGTCCCAGAGTTGAGTGAATACATTCTGGCCGACGACCTTCGCGACCGCGTCGCGAGGCACCCCACCCCACGTGTACTGGATGATCGTCTCACCGACCCCCACTACCCCGGAGGCCAACTCCACCTCACAGATTTCGATGAGTGACCAGTCACCGCTCACTCGGGGCATGTGGATGTCGTGCCGGGGCGTAAATGGATCCCGAATTCGCGTGAAGCGTACCGCCGTGATCGTTGCGCCATCGGCGTGGGCATGGCTATTCACCGGGGAGTGGGCCTCGCCATTATTAGGGGTCATGGGTGCCTCCTTCGTCCTCCGCCAGACCGGTGCGGAAATCCGCGCCCCTGACGTTCCGGTGATGTTGTATCCGAGATTGGTGTGCGGTGCTGACGACCCCGGGGAAGCTTTTGGTCTAGGACCCTGGGCATTCCCCGCAGGTGCTAGCATGCCGAGCGCATGGGAGGGGAGATGGCACAGTCGGCAGAAGACCGTGGATTGACGCGACCGCCGAACATCGTGGTGGTCCTCGCCGACGACTGGGGCTATGGCGACCTTGCGTGCCAGAACCCTGACAGCCGTATTCCGACCCCGTTTTGTGATGGTCTTGCAAGCCAAGGCATGCGCTTCACCGACGCCCACACCGGCAGTGCAGTCTGCACACCGACCCGCTACGGACTGTTGACCGGTCGGTACGCGTGGCGGTCACGGCTCACCCGCGGGGTGCTGTGGGGGTACAGCGCACCGTTGATTGACCCGGAAGTGCCGACCCTGCCAGCCGTCCTTCAGCGCGCGGGATACCGGACCGCTGCTATCGGCAAGTGGCACCTCGGTCTCGAATGGGCGCGTCGTGTCGGTTCCGGACCATGGCCCGAAAATATTGACAGCCCCGACGGTGATCCGACGGCACACATCGACTTCACTGGTCCGGTCCTGCGGGGCCCCCACACCGCTGGATTCGACCGATCATTCGTACTTCCAGCGTCCCTGGACATGGCGCCTTATTGCTTCATTCGTGACGGACGGATCGTCACACCGCCAACCGACCGTTGCGATGACTCCCCCAGACCCCAGTACTGGCGCGGCGGACCGATTTCTCCGGGCCTGACCCATGCGTCGGTCATGCCACGCCTGACCCAGGAGGCCTGTGAGTTCCTCTGGGACCACCACCGCACCGCGACCGACCAGCCGTTCATGATGGCATTCTATCCTACCCTCCCTCACTACCCGCACATTCCAAATCTCCCTTACAAGGGCAAGAGCGGGTGTGGTGCCTATGGTGACGGTGTGGTCGAGTTTGATGCCTCGGTCGGCGCAATCCTTGCCACTCTCGAGGCGACCGGACAGGCCGAGAACACGATCGTCATCGTGAC
>DDYL01000143.1:8285-8502 GCA_002347925.1 Chloroflexi bacterium UBA2235
AAGCAGACATTCACGAGGGCGGGCATCGGGTCCCATTCATCGTTCGCTGGCCAGGGGTTGTCGACGCGGGAACCGTCTCCGACGCCACAATATGCATGACCGACATTTTCGCGACGGTCGCCGACGCTGTTGGCGCCACGATTCCCAAGGGCGGGGCACCGGACAGTGTCAGTTTCCAGTCAGTCCCATACGGGACGTCGGCCGGTACGCAGGTTCG
>DDYL01000074.1:0-3779 GCA_002347925.1 Chloroflexi bacterium UBA2235
GCCCGGGGTGCCTCCGATGACGCCGCTGACGGGCGCGTCGATCACGACCGCGACACTGCCATTGGCCGGGTCGCCGATGAATGGGGCAGGGATGGTGGCAGGTTCGGGGCGTGATCCGGAACTCGCGTTGGTGGCGGGAAGGCTGGGGTCTACTGCCAGTGTCAGGGTGCCCAAGGATGCCGGCAGCGGTTCACCATCGGCCGTGACGGTGGTGGTGAACGATCCGGTACCGGCGGGGACAATGCGCAGGGCCTCGCCGGTGACGGCGGTATCACTGACACGCAGGTAGACGGTGCCGAGGGTCCCCTGGCCGGTCACGCCGGTTATTGCCGGGCCCATCTGGCGGCCGAAGGCGAGTTCCAACAGGGTCCGTGCATGGTCGACAACCTGCCGGAGGATGAGTGGCAGGGCACTGGAGACGCCCGGTTGCATGGCGGTCTGGCCAGTCGCCGGGTTTCCGCTTGCATCGACGAGGGTGAATCCGGGTAGTGCTTGCAGGACGACCTGCGCGGCATCGACCGGACGCCCATCGGTGGTGATCCCTACCTGAACCGGCACGATTGATCCCGGCCCGTAGCTTCCGGCCCGGGCACTGACCCATAGGCCGTTGCCCGTACCGGCGGTGCGTGTCCGGATGGCCCGGGTTGCTACCGAGGCATTGCGGACCCGGTTCGCGACGAACGCGCCTGCCTCGATGGCGTACGTCGCCGTGTCGTCACTGGCGATTGCGGGCGCGGCCGTCAGGTGGATCGGGTCGTACTGGACATCGGTGGCATCGGTGAGGTTGCTGACGCTTGCGCGGATTACCCCGGCACCGGTGGTTTCCGGGAGCGGCATCAGGGTGACCGACCCGATGGACGCGGTGCCGGTGAGACTGGCATCGGGACCTATCACGAAGGTGAACGTCCCGGAGGTGGTCTCGGTGCAAGTGATGCCCGGAGTGGCGGACACGTCGCAGGGAACGTCGGGTTTCAGGTGTCCGGCGTCGTAGTCGAGGCGCGCAATGCCACCGGTGACGTGGGCTTCGCCCAGGACTGTCAGGCTGATGGTGGCGGTGATGCCCGGGCCACTTGGTACCGGTGCGGTGGTGACGCGGAAGGTGGCATTCGGGTCGACGATGACGAGTGCGGTCGTGGTTGGTGCGCGGTACGTGACGGTGGCGGGGGTGGTTGCACTGTCGATCCCGGTAGCGGAGACGACGGTGATGCTGACGGTGGCGGTGCCGGGGGCAACTGGCACGAGGGTGAAGCCACCGACCGGCACGGTGCCGTCGGTGCCAGTTGTCCCGGTTGGGTGGGTGACTTCGAGGATGATGCGGGATGTGCCGTCGGGCATGCAGGTGGCGCCGGTTGGTTGGGCGGTGTCCGTGCACGTGGCATGCAGGAGTGCGTCACCAGTCACGATCATCCTTGCCGTCTTCAGTCGGTCACCGGGCGGCAGTGCGAGGCTGACGGCGTGCGTGGTGGGCGTGCCGGTGATGGTCATCGGTGGCAGGGCGGGTTCGACCTGCATGGTTGCCAGGTTGACCGGGCCGCTGACGGCGTAGTTGCGGGCCAGCAGGCTGAAGTCGAATGCGTCGATGTAGCCCGACCGGTTGAAGTCGGCGGAGACGCCGGTGCCGTCAGCACTCGGGGTGGCCATGGTGGCATAGGTGGATGAGAGGGCGGCGAAGTCGGCGATGTTGATGCGGTCGTCGTCGTTGGCATCGCCCTCCAGGAGGGTGACGGTGCCCGCTGCCGGGGTGTTCGGACCGGGCAGGAGGGTGACCGACCGTGCGCGGATGGTCAGGGAGGTATCTCCCTTGAGGAGGACGTCGTAGGTGCCCGGGTCAAGGTCCGTGAGGGTGACTGTGGCGGTGGGGAGTGTTGCCCCGGATTGCCGGACGCTGCTGGCCCGGTAGCGCATGGTTGCCACAGGGGTGGTGTCCTGGCGGAGGAGGGTGTCTGGCACCTGGGCAGCGGCGAGGCGGATGGCCGGTGTTGCCTGTCCGGGGATGTGCAGGGCGACCGACACGGGTTGNNCAGGCGGGCGGCGAAGTCAAGTCTGGCGGGCATCTGCCGGATGAGTGTCGGAAGGTGATCGAGCGTGGAGGTGCCGGCAACCTGGCCACCGTCGTCGTGGAGGTTCGCGACGAACCGTGTGCCAGTCTGGGTCAGGAGGGTCGAGGGCGCGATGGTGATGGCGAAGGTGGATGTTGCTGTCGCGCCGGCTGCGGTCGGTGCCACGGCGAGACGCACCCTTACGAGGGGGGTTGCCGTGGCAAGGCGCACGCCAGTTGCCGTGCGGAGACTGGCGCGCACGATTGACCCGGCTTCATGGTCAACGACGGTGATGGGTCCGGCCTGTCCATCGGCAACGATCCCGGTGCCAAGGGCACTGAATGTCGCGGTTGCGGTGTTGGCCGGAAGGGAGAGGCCGGGAGGCAGGACCATGTCGATCGCGAACCGGTTGGCCTGCTGGACATCGGCGGTGCCGGCCAGGAGGCTGACCTCGACGTCGAGGTAGCGACCGTCGGTGACCGTGAATGTCTGCGAGGCGGTACCCGAAGTGCCGACGGCAAGGGTTGGCAGGGCGCCGCCCGTGTCCATGAGGGGTGACGCAACGGTGAGGCCGATGCCGAGGGTGCCTCGCGCGTTCGCAATCGTCGCTGGCGGGGCGGCCTCGGTGGTGACGGTGAACACAAGGGAGGTGCCAGTGGTGCGTGTCCGGATGCGGGTGGTCGTGGCGACCCCGTCCTGCAGTTCACCGACCTCGGCGCCAACGAGGGTGACGGAGGCGTCACCGGGTGCAAGGACCCGCAAGTAGATGGTTGCGACGGTGGCCGGACCGGATGCGGGTGTGAGGTCGAGTCGTCGCCCACTGACGGTGAGGTCGATCATTCCGGTGACCGTGGTTCCGGTGCCTGCTTCCAGGTAGGACGCCGACCCGGTTGCCGGCGCATTGGAGGTTCCGAGGATGCTTTCGGTGAGGTCTGGCGCGAAGGTGCCGGACGCNNATCGAACGAGAGGGACGACCTGACGGTTCGGGCATTGCGCAGGACTGTGGTTGGGTTCAGTGTCACGCGGACTGGAATGACATCCCCGACGCGCGTGACGGTCCCGGTGGTGGCGGTTGGCGCAACCAGGGCGACGCCGGTGGTGGTGGTGGCGACGCCGATGGTGGCCTTCTGGACGGGGCCGAGGACGTTGATCCCGGCATCGTCAGCATCGACAAACGCGACCATGCTGAACCGTCCGCCATCGCCGGATGAATCCCGCAGGGAGATGTCGATGGACGTGTCGGCATTTCGGAGGACCCTGACGAAGAAGCGCCCAAGCGGGGTTGGGCTGTCCGGTGTGAGGGTGACTGGGGTCGATGGCTTGCCTGGATCGGGAAGGTTCACGCCGGCATCGAAGTTGACCTGTGACACGACGGTTGCGCCGGAATCCGTTTGGGTGAAAGAGTTCCGGAGAACGGTTGCGTTGACGCCAAATGCACCATCGGCAACCGATACCGGCCGTGCGGCGGGGTCACCGGCAATCAGGGGGGTTGGGTTGGAGGGCCCGGCGATCAATTGGAGGTCGGAAGCCGGGAAGTCGGCGTAGGCCTGTATGGCGTTGATATCGAGGGCACGCGTGGTGGTGAGTGCGACCTCCACCTGTACGACGTCACCGACGCGGAAGGTGGAGGTAGTGGCACTGAGGTTGGTGGCTACCAGTTTCATGGTGACCGGGCAGTCGGCCGTGGGTGCACTGATGCCTGTGGCGCAACTGGTGGGATTGGACGTGGCGGTTCCCGTC
>DDYL01000074.1:3818-4021 GCA_002347925.1 Chloroflexi bacterium UBA2235
ATCGTGGGTTGGGTTGGCGGATTTTCGGCACGCGTGGGTGAAGTCCCGATGGCCAGTATGGCGACCAGACCGACGATCACCGACCCGGGTGCTTGCCAGAACCGCTGCACACGTGCCTCCATGTCAATCACCTGCAATCCCGGTTCACTGAACCGGGATCTGCCATTGCCTGAAACCATGCCCCGAAATATGTTCAGTATCCG
>DDYL01000222.1 GCA_002347925.1 Chloroflexi bacterium UBA2235
ATTCTCTTTGTCACTCAGCATCGCCCGGGCGCATTGCATGAAGTCCTCCGGCAGCTTGCCGAACGGGGCCTGAACCTTACGAACATCGAGTCGAGGCCGTCTCGACGAGGCGGTGATCTCTGGGAGTATTACTTCTTCGTGGACTTCGACGGACACCCCGATGACCCCTTGGTGAAAGACGCGCTTGACGCCATGCGCCTGGCCAGCATGACCTTGAAGGTCTTGGGTTCATGGCCGATCGAAACACGCATTGACGAGACGCCTCCGCCAGTCCGCCCGGTGAGGGAACCCTGATCCATGCCAAGTCGGCCGGTCCAATTGCGCATGAGCGCGACACGGTTTGCTCGGGAGGTTCGGACGGCGATCAGGTCGTTGCCAGAACCATTTGCAACTGAGGTCGCATCGCTTGTCGTCAGCGTCGAACGTGTGGCTCCAAGGCTTGAGGCCGTGATGTTCGGGTCATGTCGACGCCGTTCGCTCCTCGGGATGTACCGAGGGCTATCGGTTGCAGACCGCGGGATTTCGCAGTCGGCATCTGCGCCGGACATGCTGGTGATCTTCCGGCGGTCGGTCCTTCGGGTGTGTCGCCGCCGGAAGGATGTTCGTGCCGAAATAGTGCGGACGGTCTACCACGAGTTTGGTCATCACCTCGGACTTGAAGAGGACGCGGTAGGCCACCTCTAGGCTGGGGCACTCAAGCGCGACTCTGTCCATTGAACGCCCGGCTGTGGGCTCCCCCTGAAATCTCTCTGCGGTATTTCAGAATGGGATGGGCATCACGGCGGCCTCAATGTGTCTTCGGGCACACTTGAGAGCAAGAGTGCATCGTGCATGCGCTCCGGAGGGCCCAACAGGATGCTTCGCCCATCTCAACGCCTGATCATCGGCATGCTGGTCGTGTTCCTTCTCGTGTTGCCGTTCGGCAACCGGATCATCGGTCTCTACATAGATTACCTATGGTTTTCCTCCTTAGGACA
Source organism: Chloroflexi bacterium UBA2235 (assembly GCA_002347925.1). Taxonomy (GTDB): domain Bacteria; phylum Chloroflexota; class UBA11872; order UBA12225; family UBA12225; genus UBA12225. The sequence continues at coordinate 978 of DDYL01000222.1, forward strand.
GTCTGCGGTATTCCTGACTACGATTGGCCTTCGCCTCGCGACCATCGCCGCGACATCGGTGCTTTGCTTCCTTCTTATCACTCCAAACCTTGTCATGGCGCTTTCGGTCGCGCGCCGGACGCTTCGGCGGTTTCCGGCCCGTGTCGTCGAGGTGGGCGGGTTTGGCCGTGGGCCATTTGGTCCCGGGTCAGTGTTCGGTGGTGGTCTTGGCATGGGGACTGGTGAAGATGGGCCCCGACCGTTTGCTGACCTCGCGTCGGCGATTGGTGGTCCGGATTCGTTGCGTCAAGGCATCGAGCAAATTCCCATGGGGTGGGTTCTCGGAGCTTCGGCGATCGCATCGATCGTCCTGGGCCTCGGCGGCGGAGACGCTTGGGAATTGATAGCCCGAAGCTGGTATTCGAGTGACTTCGGTGTCACAGACCCGCTGTTCGGCCTCGATGTCTCGGCGTATGTATTCACGATCCCGGTATTGCGATTGGCGCAGTCATGGCTTTTCTTTGGGCTCATGATCGGTGCTGCCGGGGCAACGTGCGTGTACGCGCTGGCGCTTTACGCAGTAGACCCTACATTCGAGCGTGTCCGCTTCTACCTTGACACCCGGGCACGCCTGATGCGTACGCACCTGCTCTCTGCAACGGCGGGACTGGTTGCCCTCGCTGGGGCGTCGATGTGGCTTGGCACGTACGACGTTCTGATCTCCCGGAATGACCGGATGGTTGGTGCCACGTACTCCGATATCTACGCTCGCCTCCCGGCCACACAGGCGCTTGCGCTGACCTTGTGGCTTGGCACCGTCTTGCTTGTCGCGACCATTTTCCGACGCAACTTCTCGCTGCTGGTTCCCGGCGCTGCGCTTTTTGTTGCGGTCTTGGTGCTCGGGCGGGGGTTCCTGCCGGTACTCGTGCAGAAACTTCAAGTGGAACCGGCCGAGATCGCACAGGAAAAGCCTTACATTGCGAACAACATCGCATTTACACGGCGGGCGTATGGGCTCGACGGCATCACTGAACAGGTGTATCCGGCCGAAGAGACGATCAGACCCGAAGACCTCCGTGATGCTGCCCAGACCATGGCGAACATCCGCCTGTGGGACCATCGACCCCTGAAGGACACGTACAACCAATTGCAGAGCATCCGGCCGTACTACGTCTTTGATGACGTTGATATTGACCGGTATGCCGTACCGGCACGGACGGGGTCCGGAACGGCAGAGGTGGACGGTCGGCCGGTCCTGCGCCAGGTGATGTTGAGTGCGCGTGAGTTGGCGATCGATCGCCTAGGCGCACAAGCGCAGACTTGGGTGAACCAGCGTTTGCAGTACACCCATGGATACGGTGCTGTCGTGAGCCCGGTCAACGAGGTGACACCGGAAGGGATGCCGAACTTCCTGGTGAAGGACGTTCCCCCGACTGGTGGGATTGCGATTGACCGCCCAGAGATCTACTTTGGTGAGCAGACGCCGAGCTACGTGGTGGTGAACACCAAGGCAGAAGAGTTTGACTATCCGCGCGGCGACCAGAACGTCTTCTCGACGTATACCGGTACTGGCGGTATCCGGATGGCATCGTGGTGGCGCAGGCTCGCCTTGGCATGGAACCTCGGCGATCTCAACATGCTTGCGAGCAGTTACCTGACGTCTGACAGCCAATTGCTCATGCGCAGAATGATCCGAGATCGTGTGCGCCGGCTCGCGCCATTCCTGAAACTGGATCGTGATCCGTACATCGTGGCAGCGGACGGTAGGCTCGTCTGGATCATTGACGCCTACACGACATCGGACCGCTATCCCTATGCCCAACGAACCGTGGAACGTGGGACAGATGCCGATCCCGTACCGGTTCCGGGGGGGCCGGCTTCAGACACGGCGCGCACGTCTGGAGCAGGGCGTGAGACGGTTGCGACCACCTTCACGATGCCTCGGATCTACAACTACATCCGGAACAGCGTGAAGATCACGATCGATGCGTATGACGGCTCCGTGACCTTCTACCTGGTTGACACAACGGACCCCATCGCGCTGGCCTATGCGCGCATGTTCCCGACATTGATCCGGCCGATTTCAGAGATGCCAGCGGCACTCAGGTCACACCTTCGGTATCCGGAAGACCTCTTTCAGGTCCAATCCAACATTCTGAATACCTATCACGTGCAAGATCCGCAAGTCTTCTATAACGGTGAGGATGTCTGGACTGGCGCTGCCGAGATCATCGGTGACCGGCGCCAGCCAGTGCAGCCGTACTACGTGACGATGAGGATCCCGGGGGAGACCCGCGAGGAGTTCCTCCTGATGCTGCCGTTCACGCCGTCCAACCGTGACAACATGATTGCCTGGTTGGCGGCCAGATCAGACGGGGCCGAGTACGGCAAGCTGGTCTTGTTCAAGTTTCCGAAGGACAGGCTTGTCTATGGGCCGGCACAGATTGACGCGCGGATCGATCAGGATCCGGCAATCTCGTCGCAACTCACGCTATGGAACCAGCAAGGGTCCCGGGTCATCCGGGGTCACTTGCTCGTGATCCCGATAGGCGCCTCAACCCTGTACGTCGAGCCGATCTACTTGCAGGCCGAGACATCAAAGATGCCCGAATTGAAGCGGGTGGTGGTTGCGTCGGGCAACCGAGTGATCATGGAGCCCACATTGGAGGAGGGTCTGGCGAAACTGTTCGTTACTGACGGCTCTCAGGGATCACCCGGAGGATCTGTGGTTTCACCGTCGACCGTCACGGGAACGGCGGGGACGACCGCTCGCCCGGCTGTGGCAACCCCTTCGGCACGCACTGCACCCGCGCCAACGAACAAGGGCGGGGTGACGCCGGTTCCGACGCCGATGCCTTCATCGCCTGCCTCTGGTTCGGCTCCGGTGAGCCGCCAGACCGTCCGGGATGCACGTTCGGCGTATGATCGGGCGCTTGACGCGCTGAAGGCCGGTGACTTTTCGCGGTTCGGCACCGAGCTTCGATCCCTCGACGAACGGCTGCGTGAATTGGAGCGTGCCTCTGGTCAGTGATGCGCCGTGGCATCTCCGTGAGCACCCGGCTGTGCGTACTGCCTTGAAGCCCTGCCTCCATGATCATCAGGAGGCAGGGGTATAATTCGAACTGGAGGCTGAGCCGCTGTATGCCCGTCGTAACCATTGCGAGACCCATCGGTAGCAGTGCGGAAGAGATTGCGTCGGGTGTCTCCGAACGCCTTGGCTTCGCGCTGTTCGATGAGCAGCTTCTGGCTATGGCAGCGGATCGCGGTCAAGTGCCGGTGGATGCTGTTGGCAGCCTCGATGAGCGCGGGCGAGGCCTGCTGCGCCGTCCTTCCGACCTCTGGAAACTCGTGCCAATGCCTCCGATAGATCTCGGAGTGTCGGATGTTCTTGATGACGTGTACCCGCCAACCGGGCCGGTAAGCGCCCGGGGTTCCGGGCTCGCTTCGGCGCGGTTCTGGGCAGTTGAGGCCTATGCGACTTTGGTGACCCGAACCATTCGAGACATTGCCGCGACTCAGGATGCGGTCATTGTCGGTCGTGCTGGTCATGTATCACTCGCCAACCAATCGGGTGTGCTCCGGGTGCTCTGCGTTGCAAGCGAGGCAACCCGGATTGCGCGGGTGATGAAGTCAGGGCAGCTTTCACCGTCGGAGGCTCGGCATCGGGTCCATGAATCCGATCGTGACAGCCGTGATTTCCATGCGGAGTTCTTCCACAGTGATTGGATGGACCCGCGGGCATATGACTTAGTGATCAGCACTGACGCTTTGGCGGTCGATCAAGCAGTCGAAGCCATTGTCGCCATTGCCCGGACGGTTCACGGTCGCCCGGAACCGATGTCCCACGCATTGCACCATTGATCGGTATGACGCTTGCCAACCGGCGTGGGGACTGATGCCCGGGGGCCCGCCCTGGGAATCGGAAGGAGACTGACGCATGGCCGCTAGGGCACGGAAGCGGTTCATCATCTGTGTTCTTCTGGGACTGGGTATTGGCGGGGTATTCAGCCTTGCGCTGAACTTCGGATACTTCTCACCCCTGAACAACATTCAGAACCTTGTCACTGACGCCATCCTGTTTCGGTCTCGGGACGGCCTGACCGCTGACAAGGTCGTGATGATGCCAATCGATGAGGCGTCAGTTTCTGCGTTCAAGGAGCAGTATGGGCGTGTGTTCTCATGGCCCAGAACCCTCCACGCCCAGGCTCTGAAAAACCTCGCAGATGCTGGTGCGCGCGTTGTTGTTTACGACATCCTGTTCGACGCTCCCGGGTGTCCGGCGACCGTTCCCAGACCCTGTCCGGAAGACAAGACCTTTGCCGATGCGATGGACTACGCGCGACAGAAGCCCGGTGGTGGCGTGCAGATCATCCTCGCAACGGTAGGAAGCCCACCGGAACCAGCGGCGCTTCTTCCCGGCGAGAACATCAAGTACCAGGACACGATCCCACCAATCGCTGAATTGTCAGAACACGCGTCGGCGTTGGGCCATGTACATCCGTATGTCGATTCGGATGGTTCGGTGCGACGCATGCCCCTAGTGGCAACCATGAAGGGTGTTGACGTAAATGGGCTGCCGTTGCAGGCAGCGGCGTCGTACCTCCGGCGCCCAAAGGCTGTCGATCAGAGCGGGCCGGGCTACCTTTACTTCGCCGGTCGTCCGGTACCTGTCGACAACCACGGCCTTGCAATTGTCAATTTCCTGGGCAAGCCCTCCCATCTGACAAAAGAGATCGGTCCCGGCCCCGTCGCGTCCGTGTCGTTCGCAGACGTTGTGAAGGGCTCCTTTGACCGTGACAAGGTGAAAGACAAGATCGTTTTCGTCGGGCTCACGGCGATTGGCTTTGCGGACGACTACTTCGCGCCAACATCGGTATCCGGCGCAAAGATGACCGGAGTCGAGATCCACGCCCAGACTGCGGAAATGCTTCTGAGAAGCGCATATCTGGCTCCACAGACGACCCAGTCAACGATTGCGATCATCCTGGGCCTCACCTTGATGGCTGGCGTAGTGTTGCCGTTCTTCCCGCCCGTTCTTGGGTCGATCGGNNGTCATGGGGCGCGCAGAGACCTTCACGGTTTGGAACAACGTCTTTCCTGGGGCGGCGCTGCTGACCGCCTACCTTGGAGTGATCCTCTACCGGGTGGTATTTGAGCAAGCGGAGGCGCGCGCGACCCGTGGGGTCATGGGCAAGTACTTGTCACCTGCGGTCATGACCGAGGTGCTCAAGGATCCGGACCATCTCGAACTCGGGGGTGTGAAGCGAGACATGACGGTGCTCTTTTCCGACATCCGTGGGTTTACGTCTGTGTCAGAGAAGATGGACCCGCAGGACCTGGTCGCGTTCCTGAACGAGTTCCTGACCGAGATGACCAACATCGTCTATGTGCAGGCGGGTGTGCTCGACAAGTACATGGGCGACTGCATCATGGCGTTCTGGGGTGCGCCGCTCATTCAGGAGAACCACGCCATGCTTGGTGTTCGCACCGGCTACGACATGGTGAAGCGGCTCCATCAATTGCAGGTCATCTGGATGGCACGGGGCCTGCCTAAGCTGAACGTTGGCGTCGGGATCAACTCTGGACCGATGACCGTTGGGAACGTCGGTTCGACCATGCGGTTCGATTACACGGTCATGGGAGACTCGGTGAACCTCGGGTCCCGCGTCGAAGGCGTGAACAAGGAATACGGCACCAACATCATCGTGACGGAGTACACGCACGCGATTGTCAAGGACAAGTGGGTGTGTCGGTACCTCGACCTGATTGCGGTCAAGGGCAAGAAGGAACCTACCGCAATCTACGAGGTGTTCCACCCGGTAGACGAGGAACCGGAAGCTGCGCTGAAGCGCCCTGACGGATTTCTGGAGGGTTGGGACGAGGCCATCCGCCTCTACCGCGCCCAGGATTTTGAGACCGCGAAGGAGCACTTCGAGGCGTTGCTCGACCTCTATGCCGATGATGGACCGACAATGGTGTACATCGAACGGTGCGAACTGATGGCGGAAGATCCGCCAGGTGAACACTGGGACGGTGTATTCGTAATGACCCACAAGTAACTGCAGCGGTGGCAGGACGTTCGTCCAGAACGTTTCTGCCACGCCGTTGTCTTGAAGTGCCGTATGTCAGGCGGGGAAGAACGGGTTGTGCGCACACTCGTCCCCGACCGTCGTTGCCGGGCCGTGGCCGGGATACAGGACAGTTTGCGGTGGCAGCGTTGCCAATCGTTTGCGCAACGATTCGAGGTGCCGGTCATAGCCAGCGCGGGCGCTGCCAGCTGATCCGGCGAACAGGGTGTCGCCGCAAAAGCCCGCGCCGGCACTTCCCGAGGTGAAGACAAAGGTCGTGCTGCCGGCGGTGTGACCGGGTGTGGGAAGGGCGCGCCATGAGAGCCCTTCAATTGCCACGTGGATGCCTTCATCGTCGAAGGTTTGCAACGCGGTTGCCGGTACCCCTTCGACACTCGCTGCATCCGCCTCGTGGATGTGAACTGGTACCCCGAGCTCTTTTTGGAGCGCCACCACGCCTCCGGTGTGATCGTGGTGCCCGTGGGTCACGAGGATTGCGACAGGATGCGTGCCGGACTGCCTCGCAGCACTTGCGATTGCATCCACGACATCGTTATCGCCCGGGTCGACAATTGCGCACGCGCCACCCGGAAGACCGATAAGGTAGCAATGGGAAGGATAGTGCGTGGTTTCGCGATGGACGGTCAGGTCACCGACTTGCCACGGCCCATCCGGTGCGCTGATTGTCTCGCTTGCGAGTGCCCGAAGCGCTGAGGCGCGCAAGTCCAGGGTTGAGGCGAGACGGTCTACTTCGTGATCGGAAGGTCGCCGTGTGTAGACCTCCATGGATTTCACGTCCCGTTCGGTGAGTCCGCACGCAGCGGCGACGCTCGCAACTTCAAGGCCGAGACCCGACCTGGCTTTGCGAATGACATCACCGAACTCATCCTCTAGCGCATTCATTTCATTTCTCCTGGATCGCAGAGAGTGTGGGGCGTGCAACGGATTGGTCAAGTGCGGCCGATGACGGCATCCAGAACGACAAACGCCGCTTCCGAGACGGAAGCGGCGATCATGATCATCGTGGTACGCCCGGTAGGATTCGAACCTACGGCCTATTGCTCCGGAGGCAATCGCTCTATCCCCTGAGCTACGGGCGCGTGGGGGTGAGTGTAGCACAGTGGCGTGCGTCCGCCGGTTGGCAGGAATGGTAGTTGCGATTGTTTCACGCATGCGGAAGCGACACGGACGATGGCGCATCGACAGGTGCGTGGTCGTCGTTTGCACCACCTTCGCGGAACTGCATCCGGTAAAGGTTGTAGTAGTAGCCCTCTTGTGTGAGCAATTCGTCGTGCGTGCCTCTCTCGATGATCAGACCTTGGCGCATCACGAGGATTTGTGACGCAGCCTTTATGGTTGACAGCCGGTGGGCGATGACAAAACTCGTGCGTCCGCGCATCAAGGTGTCCAACCCATACTGGATCAACTTTTCGGTGGCGGTATCGACCGATGCGGTCGCTTCGTCGAGGATGAGGATGCGCGGGTCGGCGATGAGCGCGCGCGCGAAGCTGATCAGCTGCTTCTGACCCTGTGAAAGCGAAGCGCCCCGTTCGTTGACTTCGGTGTCGTACCCGAGGGGAAGGCCGACGATGAAATCGTGCAGGTTGACCGCACGGGCGGCTGCGATGACTTCATCATCGTTCGCTTCGAGTTTGCCGTA
>DDYL01000093.1:0-5104 GCA_002347925.1 Chloroflexi bacterium UBA2235
TTTGCACTGGTCGCCTGAACTGGTGCGGGCATCAGTCCGCGTCGCGGATATTGTTGCGCGGTATCGGACCCCTCAAGTTTTGACTAGGCGGGACGGTGAGAAGGCCCTCGCTGAAGTTAGGGCGCGAGTCGGCCCACGATTGCGTGATGCAGTCAGCATCGTCGACCGCTTTTGCCCAACTGGGTACCCAGTCTTCGAGGACAACGGAATTCCGGGGCCGGGCGGTGCGGTCGGTGTGCGTCTGAGTGCGTGGCACTCGCTGTTCTTTGCACTTGAAGCGGATCGCCCACCTCCCGCCCGGCATGTTCCTCCGGCAGGGGTCTTGCCCGGCGAACCGTACGAAGTCAAGCCTCGTCGGATGCCAGGTGGTCCCTTGCCTCCACCAGACATGAATGCTCCGGTGACGCTTGTGTGCCTCACCCTACGGTACGACCCAGATAGGGGGTGGGTGGAACTTCGGCGTCGACTTGATCCACGTTGGGACGACGATTTGATCGACGATCATGTTGTGCCATGCTTGGTGGGGTTTGCTCATGACGCCATGGCGAGGCATGTCGCCGGGCGCGACGGAACACGTTAACGAACACCGTTGGGCGCGGGGCCATAGCGAGCGGCACTCGCGGCGAGATGAAGAGGTTGGAAATGCTTGAGATTGGAGCAATGGCACCGACGGATTCGGTGCTCACAGACACGGGTGACTCCGTTTCGCTTCAGGATTTTCACGGACAGCGTGTGATGGTGTATTTCTACCCGAAGTCCGATACGCCCGGGTGCACGACTGAAGCGTGCGAGATTCGTGACGATTTCACGGGGTTCGGGGATCTTGGGGTTGTTGTCCTTGGAGTGAGCCCAGACCCTGTGAAGGCGCAAGCCAAGTTCCGAAAGAAGTTTGATCTTCCATTCACGCTGGTTGCCGACGAACATCACGCCTTGGCCGAAGCGTTCGGGGTTTGGGGTTTGAAAAAGTTCATGGGGCGTGAGTACATGGGGGTCACCCGATCAACGTTCATCATCGAACCTGACGGAACGATCGGGCATGTCTTCGCCAAGGTCACGCCCAAGGGGCACGCCCAGGAAGTTCTCGCATATCTTCGAGGCTAGCGGTCTTGATCCTGTGCCCACTTCTGGTGGCGCGCACCGTTCAGATGTGCCGCCGTTGGCAGTCTCTGGATACTGATGTGCCGTCGCCGGTACACTGTCTAGGCTAGACCGATGAGTGATGTGATCGCGGCAAGGTTCGACCATATCGTTGTCGCCGTCAAGGACCTGAAGAAGGCCATCACGACGTATCGCGATGGCTTGGGGTTCTCGGTGGTGGCTGCCGGAGAAGATTCGGTTGGTACCACGGCGGCGGCCGTGCATTTCGGAATCTACTCAGTTGAGCTGGTGGCTGTCCGAGACCATGCGAGTCCGTCCATAAGGTGGCTAAAAGAGTGGCTTGACATCGCGAAGGAGAATCCTCCGAGTTTCGCGGTTGCCGTGGAAGACCTTGAGGGCGCCGTCGCTAGGCTTGATGCCCAAGGCATTCCACACGCCGAGACCACGGCGTGCGAGCGGGTACTGCCTGATGGATCAATGGTGCGCTGGCGAGAGGTCATCGTGGCTCCCGAGTCCACGCCTCGGATCCAGTCGCCGGCGGTGATCGCCGCATCCGGGAGGGCGCCCTCATTGCCGGCACGTGGACAGCCCGCACCGCGACCGACACTGCCGCCGATGCCGATCCTTGTTGAGTACGAGGGTGGTGACGACGGGCGTCGGGAGGTTGTGGAGCGTCTGGGTGGCACTGCCGAGCACGGTGCTGGGTGGCGCGACCTTCAAAGTGTTTCAGTACTCGTGGCTGATCCGGAGTTTGCGGCGCAGTGCTATCAGACTGCTTTTGGCTGGCCTCGAATAAATGACGGGCTCGCTGGTCGTGGCGTCGTCCTCGGGCTTGGGGCGATACGGCTCGAGCTGATTGCACCACCGAGTGGCGGGCGGGTCTTGCCTCCGGGGCCCCATCCGACAGCGATTGCTTTGCGGGCATCCGACCGGAACGCTACGCTGGATTATCTTCGCGAACGAGGGACTGCAGACGGTGCCGGACGGGGGGTCACCCCGGCGAAAGCACACGGTCTACGCATTGCCCTGCCCTGACGGCCTCGGGACCTCCGTCCGTTAGGGGACGTCGGCCCTCCGTGCTGATGTCGCAGGGCGTTTGACCCCGTGAGGCACGTGACCTAGCCGACGATCACCAAGCGGTACTGGAACAACAATGGCAGATCTCGAAGCGTGGATGCGGGTCGGCTATCCGATCGAAACGGTCCTCGGTGACACCGAACGCGTTCTCGATGCGTGGCAGTCCGGGGGTATCAAGGGCATCCTCATCGGCCCCCTACGTTTCGATACCGGCGTGCCAGATGCCCCGTCCATCACTGATTTGCGTGTGGCGCACCTTTGCCCGCCATCAGATCCGCGCCGAGTGGCAGCGTTCGAACCGAACCCGACCATCTACCGAAGGTACGGCGTAGTGGCACCTTCACCCTCGGGCCACGACATGACGGCAAGGTGGGCCGCACTCGGTCGGTTCCTGGATGCGGTCAAGCGCAAGAACATTGCGGTGTGGATCATTGAACCGGATGACGGAATGGTCGCGCCCGACCCTAGCCCAAACGGTGATGCATTGCCTTCAGACCTGCGTCATCGGCTCCTCTTTGAGGAAACGTGGCAACGTGCGTTCATCGCACGAGTGGAGGACACGCTTGGCCAGGTGCCGCAGGCCGACGGCATTATCCTGACTGGGCCGGAGTGGGGGTACCTCCCGGGGACAACGGGTCCGGAAGACTTCCTTGGGCCGTTGCCTGCCACGGCTGCGCCACTTGCTACCGCATTGGGCTTTGACCTTGACCGGTTGATCGCGGCGCAAACACGTTTAGTGACGCGCCTGCGCAAGCTCACCCGGGAAGCCGCCCGACTTGGTGCCGGAGGTGGGGCGTTCGCCACGACGACGATGCTCGGGAATGATCCGGGAATTGTGAGTTGGCTCACCTTCCGCGCGCGCGCACTATCGAAGTTCCTGCTAGCGGTTCACGATGTGACGGAACGCCTCGGCAAGTCACGAGGCAAGGAGGTCAAGTTTGGCCTCAACCCCTTGATGCCGTCGTTGGCGCCATTGGCTGGCTACGACTTTCCTGGTCTTGCCACGGTTTGCGACATGGTCGTGCCCCGTTTCGGCATCCACCACCGGGGCACTGATGGCCTGTATGGACTGCTCTCGAAGTGGGTTGCGGCGATGAATGAGTGGTCGTCATCGCTTTGGGAAGCGGAATCGTTTGAGGCTGTCGGGGCGCTGACCGGCTTGCACCTGCCGAGTTCGGACCCGGCCGCTCCGGCTGGTCAACGAATGCTGTCGTTGCGGGATTTTGAGCGCGGATATCCTGAGGCATTCTGGCGCGAGGTCATGGTGCCCGAGGCGCGTCGTGCAATCGCGCAAGCCGACGGGTACCCGTGGAGGGTCCTTCCCTCGGTCGGCACCGGACGCCGTCCCCAAGGAGGTGACCCGGTCGGGGCTGCCGACTTCCGCCGGCTCCTCGACGCAATCAAAGAGGGCGGAGTGCGTCAGGTTGTTTATCACAATTACGCTCACCTCACCTCTGGCGAATGGGCGATGCTTTCCGAAATCAGCGGAACGGCCTGGCGCCCCGGTTCGGGCACTCAGAGTGGCTACGAACCACCAGATCTCTAGTGAAGGGTTCAGGCGCGCGTGATGACGCGATCCCGAAGGCGATGCCAGTCCTGAGGGGCCCCTGACCCTCCAATTGCGGTGGGTCGAGGGGCGACGGAGGTTCGGCATTGTTCCTTGGCGACCATTGAGGGTCGCCTTTTGTGGCCGGTTCTTCGGTGGACCCTCCCGTACACTCTCCGTGAAATGTCTGGGTCTGGTCTCGCTCGGCTAGTAGTATTCGTCGCGTTTTTCGACCTCTTCTGCCAGTTCCCAATTGTTGCGCCGTTCGCGCGCCAGCTTGGTGCGGACCCCCTGGTGGCTTCGGTAACTGTTGCCACCTATGACGTGGCAAATCTTGTCGGGAACCTTGCAGCTGGGTTTGTACTTATTGGCATAGGTCGGCAGCGAACGCTCGTGGGCGGGTTGCTTGCCTCGGCCATCGCGCTGGCTCTCTACGGCGTGGTGTCCGAACCGTGGCAGTTCGGAGCAGTACGTGCCCTGCATGGGCTTGGGCAGGCGGTGCTTTCGCCGGGTGCGTTCACCCTCCTGAGTGACAGTGTTGTCCCTTCTCGTCGCGCCCAAGCGATGGGCACAGCTGGTGCGTTCATCGCGATTGCTGCCGTGATTGGACCGGCGGTAGCGGGCATCGCTGGAACAGCGTTTGGATCAGTCGTGGTGTTTCAGGCAGTTGCCGCGCTGATGCTCTCAGCAAGTGCAGTCGTGGCCTTTCTTGGCAGGAACGTCGAGGTGTCGGCGGATGCGAGGGAACGGTCTACCGACACCGTGAAGGTATCGCTTGGTTCAATCCTCAGGCGCCCCCAATTGATTGTCGCGAATGTTGCGTGTCTCGCGTGGACCTCAGGGATTGGGACCTTGGTGGTTCACCTGCCCCTCTTGCTGGAAACCCGGGGGGCTTCGGCGAGCGTACGGGGCACGGCGTTCAGCGTGTATGCGCTCGTGTCGCTCGTGCTTTTCGCAAGACCGTCGCCATGGTTAGTGAACAAGTTCGGGCGCCTCCTTCCTCTCGCTGGAGGGTTGTCATTGATCGGCATCAGTTTGCTGGGTTTGGCGTTGACCACCACCACAGCGGGTGTCTACGGTGCGATGGCGCTTTTCGGGTCGGGCTTTGGCCTGCTGTTCCCGGCGGTTACGTCGTACATCGCTGACCACTCTTCCCCTTCTGAAAGAGGCATGGCATACGGCGTGTTCTACGCGGCGTATTCACTCGGGGTTGTGGCAGGTGAGGTTGGCAGCGGTCAGCTCGCAGAGGTCTTCGGAGCAGCAACCGTCGCTCCCTTCGTCGCGTTCGGCTGCCTTGCCCTTTTTGTTACCCCATGGGTGGTGATGGTGAACCGGCGTGTTGCGCCAGTCCGCGCTATCGCGCCGGCACAATAGGCAGCTGCT
>DDYL01000093.1:5141-7936 GCA_002347925.1 Chloroflexi bacterium UBA2235
ATGGTGCGTTCCCGACAGATACTGTCTGGATACCCAGTCCGGTCCGAAAGGGCCGAGATCATGTCCGGCACGTCCATTTGGGGCCGGACAAGCTCCCGGGCCCTCCCAAGGCGCGCGATGGAGTTCGGGCGGGGGTCTCCGGCCCGTTCCGCAATCTCTGGTGTCAGGTAATGATTGCTATGGGCGTACGCTCCGTCGAGGGTGGCGTCGTTGACGGTCACGGTGGTGGCCGTCGTCTCAACATTGACGATCCGGTGGCCCTGCACCATGAAGTAGTTCCACCCCCCGCCGCGAGGCATCTGGTGAAGCAACTCGATCGCGTCATCAATGGACGGTTGATCCAGGAGGACGCGGGACACGCAACTTCTCGGAACCCCGTGGCGGCGATCCGGGTCCGGGAGGGCATCGATCATGATCATCAAGCCGTGTGCATTGACCGCGGCGGCGCACCCGGCGAGGGACATGGCGTAGTTCAGTGCGGAGAACCGGTTTGCCACCTTGCTTCCCTCACTGAGGACAGTGGCGTCAAGGAGGTAGATGCCATCCAGGTTCTCAGGTGAAGAGTCCTCGGTATGCCCGACGACGACACCCTGTTCGCTTCGGCTGGCGATGCTTGTGCAGCCACCGGGAGCCGCATCCGTATCGGTGGGAGTGACCGCATCAAGGGAACGCGGGACGCCCGTGTCCGCAATATCCGGATCAAGCGACGGAACTGGGTCGGGCGTTGGTCGGTCGGGGCGTGACCATAGGAAGGCCGAGCCTGGGGGACGCGACTCAAAGCAGTTGAGACGAAAGAGTGTTTCGAACGAGACATCCGCACCCGACGCCAACCCTTCGAGTTCGCGGAGTGCACCGGGCGTATACCGTTCAGCGAACTCCAGGTACGGCTCAATCTGCGCACGGAGTGTCGCGTCGTCAGTCCCTTCGGACGCAAGAACCTCGTGGGCGATCTCGACAGCACTCACGATTTGCCTGCGTCGATACGCACCCATGGTGCGTCCAAGGGCGGTGTGACCGCCGGAGAAACGGAGAACTGGCAGGGTTGCCCCCGGGACTGCTTTGGCCATTCGTGGGCTACCTACCTTGGTGTTCGTACGGAGTTCCAGGTTGCGCGGTGCGGTGTCAGTGCGAAAAGAAGGGTGCCTTGCCGAAGCAATCTACGACCCGGCGAAGATTGTGTAATGACTCATTTCGGGCGCACCGTCCAGTGTGTGTGCGAAGTGGCTGCGCCAGACCGGGAAGAGCGGGCCGCCCCGGAAGCCGACCATGTGCGCGTCAACATTGGTCCACCGAATGGTGAGAAGGAAGTCCAACGGACTTTCGATCCCTTGGTGGAATGCGCTCTCAAGATAGCCATCTGCCTGTGAGATCACGGCGCGGGCGTCTTGCAGACCTTCACGAAGCGCATCAGCCTGATCCGACTTGGCGCGTAGGTGGACGACTTCAACAATCATGATGCACTGAGGGTGTCATGGTGACCATGTCGCCGTCAACCGGTCGGTCAATCCGGACGGGGATATACTCGCGAACGGCGCCGACACGGTTCGTGTGGTGACCCTTGATTGAGAGGCTGATCCCATCGATGTCGGCACGTGTCCTTGCTACCGCGCGAAATGTGCGTCTGGTGCTACCCGAGTACGCCGACCGGTTGCGGGAAGCCGGGATTGAACTGGTGATCCCGGATACAACGGCGGTGACCCTCACCGAGGCGGAGTTGCTCGACCAACTGCCGGGGTGCATTGCAGCGGTTTCAATGCCCGATCCATACACGGAAGCGGTGATTGCAGCGGCATCGCCAACCTTGAAACTTATTGCACGATCCGGGGTTGGCTACGACTCAATCGATCTTGAGGCCGCGCGAGTTCACGGTGTATGGGTGACGAGTACCGTTGGTTCGAACCACGATGCGGTCGCCGATTACACGTTCGGCCTCATGCTCGACCTTGCGAGGCGTGTCACCGAAACCGCCAACGCGACCAGGAATGGCACGTGGGCACGGTTTCCAGGGTTCGAGCTCCGGGGCAAGACCCTCGGGATTGTGGGAACGGGTCGCGTCGGTCGTGAAGTTGCGGCCCGGGCGGTGGGTTTCGGACTGAAGCTGGTTGCGTACGACCTCTATCCCAATCATGATTGGGCAACCCAATCTGGCGTTTCCTATGTATCGCTTGACGAATTGATGGCTGCAAGCCACATTGTCACCCTGCACGCGCCATCCACGGCGGGTACCCGGCACTTGATCAATTCTGCATCGCTCGCGCAGGCCCGTCCGGGCGTCTGCATCATCAACACCGCCCGTGGCGAACTAGTCGATGAACGCGCCCTCCTCGAGGCGTTGGTCACCGGTCACGTGGGCGGGGCAGCGCTGGACGTCTTCAGCGATGAGCCACCAACTGCTGCACAGGCGGCGTTGATCGCACACCCGAAGGTCATCCCGACATCACACTGCGCCGGTGCGGCGATTGAGGCGCAGACACGTTCGGCGGCGATGTGCCTTGACGAGGTCCTCCGGGTTCATCGGGGCGAGCGACCGTTGCACGTCGTTCCGGAACTTTCCTGACACCGTGAAGCGGTTGTCACACCGTCGAATTTGGAGCGCAAGATGACAGGGAACCCGTCTCGAAACGTCCGTCTCGTGATCGTTGGTCTGGGTGGCATTGCTGTAGACCAGTACCTGCCTCAGATCGCCCAAATGTCGGGTGTCGAGATCGTTGCCGTGTGCGATGTCCGGGCGGATTGGGCGGCGACCCAGGCGTCGCGGTTTGGTGTTCACCACGTCTTCACGGATGTTGACAAGC
>DDYL01000093.1:8019-9151 GCA_002347925.1 Chloroflexi bacterium UBA2235
GGCCTGCATGTCTATTCGCAGAAGCCTCTTGCCTCGACGGTCGAGGAGGTTTCTACCTTGATGACCGAGGCGGCTGCGCGAGGTCTCCACATTTCTGCGTCTCCGATCCACATGCTGCGCCCCGAAATTCGGGAAATGAAACGCCTCGTGGGTGCCGGTGCCCTCGGAAAGGTCTCACTTGCCCGGGTCCGGTCGTCTCACGGTGGGCCGGAGTACTTCCAGTATCGCGATCATGACCCGTCCTGGTTCCATCAGGAAGGTGCGGGTCCGCTGCTGGACATGGGAGTCCATGGACTGACGATGATCACCGGGATCCTTGGTCCCGCCCGGGCAGTGAGTTGCCTGGCGGGCATCTCGGAGGCGGTCCGAACCGTTCGGTCGGGTGCCTTTGATGGCAAAGAGATCCACACGGGTGTGCCGGACAATTACCTCATCACGCTGGACTTTGGAAATGCGACCTTCGCGGTTGTGGACAGCAGTTACTGCGTGAAGGCGGCGAATGGGCCTTCTATGGAAATCTTCGGGAGCAAGGGATCGCTGTCCGTCGGGAGCCCGGGCGGAGAGCGTGCCGGTGGCCCGCCATTCGAGATTTACCTGGATGATGCGGAGCACGGCGTGCGTGGCTGGATGTCGCCGATGACACGGCTTGACCGGGCCAAGCAGGCTGTTGGCGTTGAGGATCTGGTTGGGGCGATCCGTGACGGTCGTGAACCCGTCCTCACGGCGGCACATGCTCGTCACGTTCTTGAAATCATGAACGCTTGCCCGGTAGCGGCGCGCGATGGCCGCACCGTGCCACTATCGACGAGTTTCTGAACTCATCCGGTTCGCCGAGTTTTGCTCCGTGGCATTCATGGGTCGGACGGTGGTTGGTGCCGTTGCGTGGGTATGGACGCGGGTTTTCACCGAACGTGTCCGCGTCCGAACGATGTGGCTTCTCAATGAGAAAGTTGCGGTTCGAGTTGTGGGGATCGTCCGAGGTCCAGACGGTGCGATCCTGATGGTGGCTGGTCCATCCGGCAGATGGACCTTGCCAGGTGTCCCACTCGGGCGTCTGGACGAACCGCAATCACGGCTGCGAGACCACCTGCAAGGTACGCACGGTATTGGGGCGCGTAATTGGCGGCCCGTC
>DDYL01000149.1:0-586 GCA_002347925.1 Chloroflexi bacterium UBA2235
AAGAACCGCCCGCCTTGGATCTCGTAATCGACGTCCGATAGCCCGTCACTCAGGACAACCACGCTGAATGCCGACGTGCACTTCGTGCTGATCGTGAGGGTGCGCGCGTCACCGTCGTACTTGGCAGGCAACAGGAATGCCCCGGCGGGGCAGATTGGAGTGGCATCAGCCGTCGGACGCACGACCACGATGCCCAAACGGTCAGGATCACTGCCGGCCGCCTCGAAGTCAGCTGCGTCAAAGTTCATCCGGATCACGACCGGTTCATCGTGCTCGACCAGCTTCCGGCCCGACGTGTTGTCGTAGAGATTGACCTGGATGGACCGCCGCACCTGCACCGCCCCGGCTTCACTGGCGGCCTTGAGTGCGGGTACCGCCTCGGTGATCGTCGCCGGATCACGGGCCTCGACGACGGCCGATACACCAATGCCGGGCGGTGCCACGAAATTGACCGAGGCCGGCGCCTCAGACGTGCCACCAAGGATCGCCTCGCCAACCGTCCCGGCATCGGCAACCGCAGCTTGCAGGCTGATCCCGTTCGCCAGTCCAATCAGGCCGAACGGCGTCGCCGTCGGCAACGGAGTGG
>DDYL01000149.1:654-7378 GCA_002347925.1 Chloroflexi bacterium UBA2235
CCAGCGTCGCCGTCGGCACTTCGGTCGCGGTCGGAACCGCGGTTGCCACCGCGACCGGCTTGGCCGGGGCGGGCGCCGGGGCGGGCGCCGGAACCGCGGTCGGGGGGGGCGCGCCCAGCACGGTGAACTTGGAAGCCATGCTGATCGACTTGCCGGCAATGGTGACGGTGACACCTCGGGCCCCAGGGGTGGCGCCGGCATCGATCGCAAGGTCCGCCTTGATCTCGGACGCACTGGACACCACCACATTGGAAACGGTGATCCCGTCCCCGAACGCCACCAGCGCAGGTGGCGCGAACCCGCTCCCCGAGATGGTCACCGTGACCGTCGTGCCGGGCGTGCCTCCGTCAGGCGCAACCGCTGCGACCGACATGCCGGCGACCACCGTCAGCCGGTTCGGCGCGGTCACCGTGGCACTGCCGTCACCCGGATCGAAGACCAGGTCCCGCAATCCGGCCGTGGCATCTGCAGCCGCGGTCATGCTCACTTTCAGGAGTGTTGCCGAGACGAAGGTCGGCGTCGCGACCGAGATCCCGGTTCCCGATACCGACACCTTGGTCGTCGGCAGGAACCCGGTCCCCGCGATCACCGCGTCGGTGATCACCCCACCCGGCGCGATCGTGTCCGGGCTCATGTAGGCGAACGTCGGCGGCGAGTTGACGTTGAACGTGCCGGTCGGCGTCACCAGGACTGGAGACCCGTCACCGTTGTTGAACACCACTCCACGGCCACCCGGGATCGCGTTGCTGCTGACCTGGATATCGATCTCCATGCGGGACGAACTGACGTAGCGTGACTTCGTGACGGTGATCGTGCTGTCGGTCTGGCCGTTTAGTTGGAACGACACGCTGGCACTCGTCGCGAAGTTCACTCCCGAGATGACGAGGGTGCCCTTGGACCCGATCCCGAGGTTTGACGGGCTGATGCCGGTCAGCGACGGGGGCGTGTTCACGGTGATCGCGCTGGGCACGATCACCGTCCCGCCATCGGCATTCGAGAGGTACAGGTCACGTGGTCCGGCAGAGGCACCGGTACCGACGTCAATCTGCCCGCTGATCTGCTGTCCGTTGACTGCACTCAGGCCGGGCTTGACCGTGATTCCGCTGTTGGCACCGAATGACACGACCGGGTTCGCCGAGAAGCCACTCCCCCGGATTGTCAAGGTCACCGAGGTCGCGCCACGCCCGACCGTCGTCACACCCAGCGTCTCGCCAAGCTGGATCGAACTGAAACTCGGTGGCGAGACGATCGTCACCAGATCCAGCGTGCTTTGCACCGTCGCCCCGCCGTCGTCGTTTGTCAGGACCAGCTTCCGCGCACCGATCTGGACGTTGGCATCGACGGTGACCTTGGCCGTGATGCTCGTCGAACTGTTGACCACCACCGAAGTCACGTGGATGCCAGTGGTCTGGTCCGGAACCATGTCGATCGCCGTCCGGGCCCCGTTGACGAAGTTCGTCCCGGCGATGTTGATCACCTTGTCGACGGCGCCGACACCGATCTGCACGGTCTGGCCGGCGGTGGGAGTGCCGGTGAAACTGACACCGGTGATCGTCGGGACGTTCACCACCTCGAAGGCGTAGGCCGAGGTGGTCAGCAGGCTGCTGCGACCTCCGTCACCGTTGGTGACCGTGATCGTCCGCTTGCCGGACTTCGCGGTGGCAACCTGGAAGGTGTTCAGGTCGAACTTCAGCAATACCCACAGCAGGTGGTCGTTCTTGCGTTCGGTGGAGACCACCGTGATGCCGTTGTCGGCCGCCACTGCCGAATCCGGGTAGGTGACCGATGCGGTCACGCCGTTGTCGAAGTTCCCCCCGCAGATCGCGATCCGCATCGTGGTCTCAGGAGATGGTTCGGTCGGTTGGGGACAGACTGGCGGCGCCGACTGTCCCGGGACCAGGGTGGCGGTCGCCGACGGCAAGGCCGTGGCCGTCGCGGTCACGTTCGGCGCGGTCGTCGGGGTAGCGGTCACCGTCGGGAACGGCGCATCCACCGCACCCTGGCGTCGGACCCGTGGACTGACCGCGGTCACGGATGGGCCGGCCACGACCGAGAAGACGAAGCAATCCGCCGTCGGCGTCGGCGTGGGCGTCCCAACCCCCGCGGTCGTCTTGGCACAGTCCAGCGACGACCGCTTGACGATCAGCGGCGTGCCGTTCTGCAAATCTATCTGCAAGGCCCGCGTCCCGAGCGTCGCCGTGGACGCAACCGTCAGCTTGACGCTCAGGACTGTCCCGTCCTCGTTCATGACGGTCTTGTTGTCATCGACGGCCAAAAGGGGATCGGCGGCAAAGGTCGTCTCGTTCAGGAACCGCACCTGCGGCATCAGTCCGGTGGTGGAGAAGCCCTGGCCCGTGACCGTCACGGTGTACTCGGTCGCGCCCAGCCCGACGGTCTTGGGCGAGACTTCGGTGAACCCGAGGGCGGCATTCACATAGAAGGGAATGCTTGCCATCCCGCCGTCGGCGTTGGTCAGGGTGATCGTCCGGTACCCGACGGCAGCACCGGCGTCGGTCCGGATCCCGAACGTGACCGTCGTGTTGTTCACCAGGGTTGGCGGACCAACCGTGCTGTCGATNNGACTGGAAGTTGCTGCCCCGCAGGGTGACCACGTAACTGCGGTTGGCCCCGAGGGCGGATGGCGTGATCGAGGAGATGGCGGGCGGGGTGTTCACCGTGAACGCCCCGGCGAGTGTGGCACTCCCGCCGTCGGGGTTGGTCACCACGATCGAGCGGGTTCCGGTTATCGCAGTCGCCGCAATCGTGATGTTGACCGCAAGGCGGGTATTGACCACCGACGAGATCGCGTAGTTCTGGGTCACCTGCGACCCGGTCGTGTCGCCGGTACGCGTGAACCGTACCGTGGCCTGGGGTGAGAAGTTCGTCCCCGACAGCGTGACCGTCTTGCTCTCGGCCCCGGCCCCGAAGTTGGTGTTGTCGGTGATCCCGGTGATCGTGGGCCGTGCCGTCACCTCGAAGGCATTGGCGAAGGTCACCGATCCCCTGTCCGGGTTCACCACCTGGACCGCGTACGACCCGGTTGTGGACGACGTCCCCACTCCCACCGTGGCGGTCAGGGAACCGCCTCCGGATGCGACGGATACACCGGATACCGTCACCCCTGTAACGGCATTGCCGGCTCCATCGATGACTGATACGACGGGCAACGTCGCTCCGGCATTGGCGGTCTTGAAGTTCGATCCGGACAGGTAGAGCGTCTGCGCGCTGCTGTTCTGGCCGTATTGCACCGCTGACGTCCCGGCGTTCGCTGCCGACCGCCCAACCGAGGTGATCGCGGGACCACTGGTCACCGCGAAGGTTCCGGATGTTGACACCAGGAGCGAATCCGGCGAGGTGATCGTCATCGTGTAGGTGTCGACCGGCGTCGTGGGCGAAACCGTGACGAGCACCGTCAGGCTTGTTCCGTCGGCACCGGCGGTCACCTGCCCCGCAACGATGTCAGTGGTCGTCACCGGTGACGTCGCCCCGCGCCCGAAGGTGACGTTTGACGAGGCATTCAGGCCCGTCCCGAAGATCGTCAGGGGTGCTGAGACGGCCCCGGCTCCGATAGCCGTCGGTGACACGGTGACCGAACCGGTCGACACGACCGTCACGGCGTTCGGGATCGTCTTTGTCCCGCCATCGAGGTTGGTGATCAGCAGGCCCCGTGGCCCACCGATCGCCGTCGCCGGGACGACCACACTGAATGTCATCGAATACTGGTCACCGACCGCCGCCGACCCCGGGACCGCTGCAACGTCCGCGCTGCCTTGGCCGGTGGCCGGCAACACGCTGACCGTCGTGCCACTTCCGAAGTTCGCACCACTCAACGCAAGCATCACGGTCGACGAACCACTCACCGGTGGGTTGAGGTAGCTCGGGGTGATGCTCGACGCCGTCGGGCGGGGCGTGACCGTCAGCAACCCCGCAAGGGAGCACACCGGATCACTCCCCTGGTCATCGTTGTCGACCTTGACCCAGACTGGTCCCGTCTCGGCATCCGAGCCGATGGTCACGCTCGTCGACAGCTGCGACGTCGTCCGGGCCGTGACGCTCACCGTCGTCAACGCAATGTCCGACGCCGTGCCAACGGTCGTGGTATTCCCGGCAGCGTTGCAGACAACCGTCGAACCCGTCCCGACCTGCGATGGAGGGATCCGTTGCAGCGACACCCGCGCCTGCGGGCTGAACCCGCCTCCAGTGACCGTCAGCGTCCGCGAGGTCGCGCCCTGCCCGATCGATGCCTCGGAGATCGCGGTGATGATCGGCGATCCATTGATCGTGAGCGCACTCGCCGCCGAGACGAGACCGCCGTCCCCATTCACGACCGACAGGTTGCGGACCGTGGCCGCCGCGCCAGTGGTCACGCAGACCTTGAGGACAAGCGCGGTCGCAGACACGGACGTGACCGTGGTGGTGACGTCATTGCTGGAATTGGAGAACGTGGCCTGCACCGTCCCCGTCAGGGCATTCGCACTGAAGCCGGTCCCCGGCACGGTGACCGCGACGCCCGGCGCCGAGGCGTCGCACTGGCGGGTCGCCGGGTTCGTTCCCGCCCCGCGCCCGAGATTGTTCGGAGTTATCCCGACAACCGTCACCGTCGGTGGCGCGGCAATCTGCAGCTGGGTCAGCGCGGCGACCTCACCGCTCTCATCCCGGTTGTCCAGGTAGATCGTGCGCCGTTCCGCAGTCGTCCGCGCCGTCGAGGCAATGGCCATCGTCAGCGTCACCTGGGTCGAGCTGTTCCACTGGGTGGTGAAGCTGATGTCGCCCGGGTTCGGGTCGAGGCGTACCCGGACCCCGGGAAGGATGTTCGTTGCCGTCAGGTTGAGCACCGCTCCACTCGACCCGGACCCGTAGACCGTCTGCGACAGCGAGGCAGCGGACGGCGGGCTGGTCAGCGTTACCGCATTGGCGAACGACACCGTCCCGCCGTCCGGATTGGTGACCGTGACACTTCTCGATCCCGCTGAGGCACCTGCGGCGATCACGAGCGAGATCGTCAGCGTCGAGGCGTCGGCCCGTGTCACGGAAGCGACGGTCAGGCCCATCCCATCGAACGCCGCGGTTGCATTCGCCTGGAAGTTTGATCCCTTCACCGTCACGGTGCGCGTCCGCTGCGTCGAGGCCACACCGATCGACGTGCCCGAGGTGGTCGTGTTGTCTGCGAGGACCCGAGTGATCTCCACCGATGTCACCGTCGGTGGCGAGTTGACCGTCACCTGCGCGGTGCTGGTGAACAGCCCGGCACTGCCTCCCGGTGGCGTGATGCACGCATAGACGAAAACTGTTCCGGCGCTCGCGAACGTGATCGACCCGGTGAAGCCCTGCGCACCTGTTCCAGTGATTGCCGTTGACACGGTCGTTGCGGTCGCGCAATCTGCAGAGGTCGGGGCGGTCGTCTTCGTCCCGAAACTGACGGTGCCGATCCCGCCGGGCGTGGTGGTGATCGAGTTGCCGTACGCGTCCTTCACGAGGAGAGACGCAGTCACCGTCCCACCGACGGCAAGCTGGCTCTTGTTCAGTGACACCGTTGACGTGGAGAGGGACCGCGCGTTGGACCCCGTGTTCTCGAACGCGCCCGGTGTGGTCGCGAGGTCACCCAACGACGTCACCCCGTCAACGATGCCGGCAATGACCGCGCTGTTGGAGTAGCCCGTGGACGACTTCGTGATCGCGCCCGAGAACGGTGCCGTCGTGGTCAGCGCACGCACCCGGATGTTCGAGAATGCCAGGAGACATTTCGAGGTGCCCGTCGACGCCCGCGTGATCGAGACCAGGATCGTTGACGACGTGAGGTTGGTGACATCGGCCTTGGTCCCGGTGCCATTTGCAGCCGTGTCACAGGTCGCCGCCAATGCACCGGCCACCGGCCCGACCGTGAGTGCGATGGCCGGGGAACCGGTGTCGAACTCGAACCCGCTCGGGGCCTTGAGGATGAGAACGCCGGAACCAATCTCTCCCGGGTTCGACTCCTCGATCGACGGTTGGATCGCCAGGTTCGTCCACGCCGGGGCGCTCCCTGTCGCTGCCTTGTCGGCTGACATCTGCGTGCCCTGCGCACCGATGCCCACGGTCAACCGCGCGGCAGCGCTCCGTTCTGGCGTAGCAAGGAATGTGAGGAGGGGGAGTCCAAGGAGGATCGCAATAGCGATCGCAAACGCCGGGAATGGATGCGATTGGGCAAACCGGCCGGGCCACACACCAGCATGACGCAACCTGCGACCGGCCAGCGCCAGCCGCCTGGATGCGATTTTGGCCTCGGTTCCGACGCGCAAACGAACCACATGCCGGGCATGATGCAACCTGATGCGGCCGCGCCGCGCTACCGCACGGATGTCGTGGGAGAAGTCATGGGGGTCACCCGAGAGGCGTTGAAGTGGGACCCACCGCGTGTTCAGAACCGGCCCCGGTGATGGCGGGACCCCGTGCGCGGTGCCGGCGGGCGGTGTCCCGCTACGAAGCGCCGCCGTATCTGCAATGCCTTGGTTGTCGCCTTGGATCGGGGACGTGTTCTCCGGCGGCGCGGGAGACATGGCCTCCCACGGGTCCACGTTTCCGTGTACCTCCTGCGGTCCGTCGCCGGTCACGTTATCCAAGTTGAAACCCTGTCCGCGTCATTCACGGCCCCCACAACCCAACCAACAT
Source organism: Chloroflexi bacterium UBA2235 (assembly GCA_002347925.1). Taxonomy (GTDB): domain Bacteria; phylum Chloroflexota; class UBA11872; order UBA12225; family UBA12225; genus UBA12225. The sequence continues at coordinate 7,303 of DDYL01000149.1, forward strand.
GGCATGGCACACCCCGCCTCGGGCATGCCGGTTCCCTACTAGCAACGCAATTCGATCCCGATGGTTCCGTAACGCG
>DDYL01000098.1:0-1314 GCA_002347925.1 Chloroflexi bacterium UBA2235
ACCGACGGAGCTGCCTGAATGAAGAAGATGATTCTCGCCTCTCTGATCGCGAATGTGGCGGTGCTCATCCCCGTCTGTGGCGGAATGCTCTTCGACGCTCCATGGGTTGAAGACGCGTACGGATCCGCCAGCCCCGCGAGAGGCATCCTCCTGTCCGTGTACGGGGCGATATTCGTCGTCTCGATTGGCCTGCTGTTCAAGCGCGATCCGATGCTCGTCGCACCTCTGCTACTGGTTCAGGTGCTGTACAAGTTGACCACACCATTCACTGTGGGCAGCTTTGCGAACCCGGTGGTGATCAGCAACCTTGTCATTTCAGTCATGCACCTAACCACCTTGGTGATGATTGTCAGCGAGGTTCGCCGCGGACCCCTGAAGGGATAGCGGGGCAGGGTTGCACCGGATGCGGCTGAGTGGGATTTCCCGCACCTCACATGCAATCGACGGCATGGCCGATGCGCGTCACGTGGAAGGGTGATGGGCCGGCGAGGGCGCCGACGCTCCCAGGATGAGATCCGAGGTTCTTGACGGTATTCCCGGTGAACCAGACACAATCCGGATGCGGGGTCAGGGACGTTCGTCGCCTGGGTGAAGCAGCGAGGTGCGTCGCGGCCCCCGGAAGGGATAGCGCGCCAAGGCATCTTCGTGCAGGTCCATGCCTATCCCCGGCCCTTCCGGCAACGGCAGGTAGCCACCAACCTGCACGATCGGATCGGGTGAGAGTTCGGCCGTGTACCGGTCCCACCCGGCAAAGTGTTCGAAGATGATGAAGTTCGGCATCACGGCTGCCACCTGCAGGCTCGCCGCGAGGCCGATGGCGGTGCTGTTGTTCCCATGGGGCGCGACGGCCACGGCGTGTGCCTCCGCCATCGCCCCGATCTCCTTGAGTTCGAGGATGCCCCCGACATTGCAGATGTCCGGGTTGATGATGTCGGCGGCGCGCTTGTCGAAGACCTCGCGGAAATCGTGCTTGGTGTAGAGGGTCTCGCCCACGACGACCGGGATGGAGATCTTCTGGCGCACCTCGGCTGTCGCGTCGAGGTTCTCGGCGGGTGTCGGTTCCTCGAACCAGAACGGGTCGTACCTGGCAATCGCATTCGCCACATGGATGGCGTGACGCGGTGCGAGACGCCGGTGCACCTCGATCAGGATGTCGACGGTCGGGCCAACCGCCTCTCGCACGGCCGCGACATTCTCCACGGCGGTCCGCTCGACGTCGCGTTCGACCCAAGTCTGCCAGGGGCCGGGAAAGGGATCGAACTTGATGGCCGAATACCCGAGTTCCAGGGTGTGTCGTGCCCGCCGGGCCAGTCC
>DDYL01000098.1:1365-3541 GCA_002347925.1 Chloroflexi bacterium UBA2235
AGGGCCTTGCCGACGATGTCCCACAAGGCAATCTCGAGGCCCGACAGCGCGCAGTAAAGGTCGAGACCACCTCGCTTTATGGCCACGTCCCGGTAGATTGCCTGGGTGAAATGCCGGATATGGAACGGATCCCGGCCGATCAGGAACGGTGCAAGATCGTGCAGGAGGGCCTCAAGGGCACGTTCGTGGGCGTTGACGGTGTAACTCTCGCCCCATCCGTGGATGCCCGCGTCGGTCTCGACCTTGACAAAGCAGACCGGCTTGCCTGTGGGCGGTTGCACCAGATACGGCTTGACCGCAGTGACCTTCATCGTGACCTCTCCTTGCATGGGGTGCCGGGGTGCCGGCGGGGAGTCACCGGTGATGTGGCAGCGTACCCGGACGGTTGCGTTGCGTGACGCGACGGACCTCAGTCACCTGACCTTTCCGGTTCACGCGGTTGCACTTGACAACACGTATAACCATGACCAAACTGGGGTGACGGACTTGCGACCGGTTGGAAACCGGGTGGTGAAAGGAACGGCACCATGGCACTCTTCCTGTACGAGGCGTCGTATACCGCGGAATCGATCGCCGCGCAGATCAAGAACCCATCGGACCGCATTGCTGCAGTGACCGCCAGTATCGGTGCATCACTGGGGATCACGCTTTTGGCGGGTGGCTACAGTTTCGGTGACCATGATGTGGTGGCGATTTTCGATGCACCGGATGACGAAGCGGTGGCGGCGTTCGCACTGGTCCTGGCATCCGGTGGGGCATTGCGCAGCGCCAAGACCACCAAGCTTCTGGACGGCCACCAGTGGGTGAGTGCCCTGACGAAGGCACAGCACGCCTCGCCAAGTTACAAGCCGGCACGCTAGGGGGATCAAGGCAGGCGGATCGTCCGGACGCATTCCCGGCCGTGCAATCCGCCTGATTTCCACCCGGGCACGACGTCCGTCACCCGGTTGGTCCGCGGGTGGGTGCCCTCGGCACCGGGCCGTGGCTACCGGCCGGAACCGATGGTGCCGTAGCGGGGTGCAGGTGCGCGATAGGTTGTCGGGCGGGGCGTCGGGCGGGGTGTCGGAGACGGCAGGGCATAGGGGTTGAGGGCGCGCGCGGTCCCTCGCTGGTCGTAGCCACTGCCGGAATATGGCGACACGAAGCTTGTCGTGGCGTAATCGCCAGAGAAGTAGGTCCGCGCCGAACTGCCATCGTCATAGGTGGTCGTGCCCCAGTTGCCCGACCGGTAGCCGCGCGACGTGGTGCCGTCATCCCATGTGGTGGTCGTCCAGTTCCCGGACTGGTAGGTGCGGGAAGTGCTGCCATCACTGTAGGTTGTTGTTGTCCAGTTGCCCGATTGGTACGTGCGCGCGTAGCTGCCGTCACTGTAGTTCGTGGTGGCGTAGTTGCCGGAGAAGTATGTGCGCGAGGATGAACCATCGTCACACGTGGTGGTAGCCCACGAACTGCCGGATGAACGGTAGGTACGGCAGTCCGCGTGCGCAATCGTCGGGACCAGTGCCAAGCCACTCCCAAGGACCGCCAACCCTGCCACCAAGGCGCGACGCCATTGCGACTTCATGAATGCACCTCATCGTGCGCGACCCACCCGGCCTGTCCGGCACGTGACGGGTACCGAACGTGTTGCGGACAACATCCCGCTAGGATCAATGCAAAGATAGCACGGGTGCGAACTGAAAAAATGTAGGTTCATGAGACTTGGTCCCCGGGCAGGATCGGGATGCCCGCGGACCAAGAACGACACCCCGTGGACCGGCGGGGATGCGTGAGTCCTCGTGCTTCCGTGCAGTGCGATGATTACGCCGATGGGGAGTCAGGACTGGAATGCCAGGGGTTACGTTCCCCACTACGATCCAGTTGGTGCGATACAGACAGTGACATTCCGCACATGTGACAGTCTTCCGACGCACGTTGTCGGGGAACTTGCATCGGGACTTCGCACTCTGCCACCGAGCGTCCAGCGGGACGAACGGGAGCGACGAACCGGGGATTACCTCGCCTCGGGCCATGGCGAGTGTTTGCTTGGCCGACGCGACATCGCTGAAGTGGTATCAAGCGCGCTGAAACATTACGACGGTATTCGCTACCACCTGATCGCCTGGGTGCATCACGCTCAACCATGTCCGCGTGGTCGTGGAGTGCTTAGGCGGTAATGCGCTGCGCACCGTCGTCC
>DDYL01000098.1:3590-4654 GCA_002347925.1 Chloroflexi bacterium UBA2235
CTTGGCACGAAATCGAGTGCGTGAATACATACCCAGCCCACCAGCCCGTGTACGACGGCCGAGGGCTGGGTATGGTCACCAATCCACCAAGTCGAAGCATGGGCGGACGTGGGGTGTCTGCCCATATTGGTGGATGATTGGTTGTCACGCCGGGATCAGAACCGTGTCGATGATGTGGATGATGCCGTTGGAAGCCTCGATATCCGGGGTGACGACCATCGAGTCGTTGATCCGGACGCCACCAATCGTGCTGATCCGCACATCCTGACCCTGAAGGGTCGGTGCGGTCTGCAACTTCACAACATCACCAGCCATCACGCGACCACTCACTACGTGATAGGTGAGTATCTTGGTCAGGAGGGCCTTGTCCGCGAGAACCGTCCTGATGGTTTCTTCGCCAAGTTTGGCGAACGCCTCATCCGTCGGCGCAAAGACCGTCAGGGCACCTTCGCCCGAAAGCGCTTCCACAAGGCCGGCTTCCTTGACGGCCCCAAGAAGCGTATTGAAGGAACCGGCCTGCATGGCCGTCTGGACAATGTTCGGCTTTGTGCCGTAGGCCGTGGGGGTCATGTCCTCGTAGCACCCATCGGCCGAGGCGATTGCAATTGGGGCAAGTGCGATGGACCCGGCCACCGTGGCAAGGCGTGATACGAAACCGCGACGGGAAATTGACATCTGGTGTTCCTCCGGCTGGGTCAGGTGCCGGAATACGATTGATCGGGTTGCATCGCCGATCACAACTGTGATATGGAAATTCCGACTGAGGAGATAGTAGGCGTGGCGTGAGGGCGCTGGGGCAGCGGTTTGCGATTCCCGGTTACATGTACATTACATACATGAGGCCTGATCCCTCGGTCAGGGTGGGGGCCAGGGTTCCTACGGATCCCGCCAATGACGATCCTTGCGAAACCCTTCGCCATACCGAGTATCTTGAACCCATGGCATCAGCCACCGTCATCGTCTGCCGGGATCCTTGCCAGCCACATCGACGCTTGTGGCAGCCATGACTTATTCACAATATCTTGAACCCGTCTCTGCCACCATGCCCGACGAGGGCAGTTCCA
>DDYL01000060.1 GCA_002347925.1 Chloroflexi bacterium UBA2235
CGCACAGTGGGTGATGCTCTGGCACAGGGTGATCCACGAATCGAGTCGCTCCTCCAACACAGAAAAATGTCACGCCTGTCGGGCGAGGACAGGGCGCTGCTCGGAGCACGCGCAGATTCGGATCAGCTTCTTCGGTCCGACAGCATGGCAATGCTCATCGGCCTGGTATTGCAGCGGGGCATGCCCGCCGAACGCGTCTGGCAGATCCCGTTGCACTTGCGGGCAAAGATGGGTCACCTAGACCCGGCGCGCATCGCCCAGATGTCCGTGGAAGCAATGACCAGCGCGCTCGCTGATTTGGACGTGCGCCCGAGATATCCAGCACAGGCTGCCAAGACAGTTGTTGCCCTTGCAGAAGTCGTGTCCAACGAATTTGGGGGTGATGCCTCCAGTATCTGGCGTGAACGGGCGATGCGTGACGTCATTGCGACGTTGGAGTCCCTGCCATGGGTAGGTCCTGGCATCGCTCACATGGCCGTCCAACTGCTGATGGATGAATCCGGATATGAGCCTTACGCCGATGAACTGCCCGGTCTGGACGTCAAGGCAGACGTCCACGTGGTCCGCGTGTTCTACCGGCTCGGACTTGCAGACGCCGACACGCGAGATGCAGCAGTGCATGCCGCCCGGCAGTACCATCCCGCGTTTCCCGGTTTTCTGGACTGGCCAGCGTGGGACGTAGGACGAAGGTTCTGCCGCCCAAAGTCGCCACTGTGCGAAGAATGTCCTCTGCTTGATGTGTGCGACAAGCGCGAAGTTCAGGTCACGGCACCCACCGATCAAGTTCACGTTCACGTCAACGCAGTGTCTGAAGCACAGCCATTCGGTGGTACTCGCGGTGACCACGCATTCTGGAAGTTTCTCGGTCAGCTCCTAGCAGTGGCCTTGACTACCGCCGGCCCCGCTGGACTGCCAGCCCGGTTCTCAGGTCTCTCGCCGCACTTGCCTGCTCGTCCCCGGAGGGCACGCGAGGAATGCCTGCGAGTGGTTGCCGACATCTTGCGCAGCCGGTTGGGCATCGTGCGCGATGACACCCACGGTTCGTCAGCTGAAGCCGTCTGTCTGGCCGCGATCTCCAAAAAGCTTATATCGCGGGACATGGTCGACTGGCTACTGCAGGAGAACCTGTCAGATGGGACCGACGAGCAAGAAGACGTGGCCGTGGCGGTGACGATGATCGTACGGATCATCGCTGCACTCGACGGTTAGTTCACGGCTCCTTCGGCTTGTTCTTGCTGCCCTTGGGTCGGCCCCGGCCTCGGCGGACCGGTTCCGTGCCGTCAGCTGGTCTAGCCGAGTCAGAAGAATGGCTGGTCGTGGTGCGACGGGGGCGGCCGGGACCGCGTGTGCTTCCTGGACCCTGGACCACGGCGTTGTCAAAATCTGGCACACGGACCTCCCGACGGCGACAGTTCATGAACCATACCGTATTACCGCATGCAAGGATGCCCCGGACTGCAGGAACCCACCTAGTCCGCGGCGACTTTCCCGGCATCGGACGAGACGTCACGGTACGATGGCCCGACAGCAAAAGCCATCGCCGCATCCAGGGCGAGACCTGCGTTACCGGGAAGACCCCCGCCAATGGCCTCCAAGACAGTGACCTACGCGCTTGACACCGTCCCGGATGGATCACTCCCACTGTCGGTCACGGCAACGCCGGCTATGATCGGCGGACGGTCAGCCTTACGGGTGTCACTCACCGATGAGATTGCCTCTCATGGGGTTCCCAATGTCGATTACATCGACATGCCAACCTTCCTTCGGATCCCCGCCGATTTCACCACGGGTACGATTGAGGTCGATGTTTTGGCGCGCCTTACCGCGGACGCACCCGAGTACGCCCGCGCGTTCGCCGGCATTGCCTACCACCTAGCGCATCGGGATCTGGCGAATCTGGATGCGACGCAGAACGGATCCTCGATGCATCGTTTCGAAGCGGTCTACGTGCGTCCGATGAACGGGAGGAAGGTTTCGCCCCCGCCACCACGTGACCGCCGGGCAGTGCAGTACTTCGCGTATCCGGACTGGAAATTCGACCGGTTGCGCGAGGTGTACCCAGACGGTCGCTACGAAGCCGGTGCCGATGTCGGCCCTGACGAGTGGATAACCCTGCGCACCGAGGTTGGTCTCACGACGCTGTCGGTCTTCGTGAATGGCGAGGCCGTCTTGCAGGAGATCGAAGCAAAGCCGCCCCAGGCACGGGGCCGTGAAACACACGGCAATCAGCCACCCTGGGGCGGGGACGTGGGCCTGTGGGTGGATATCGGCACGGTGGCATTCTTTGCCGACCTGCGCCTGGTCCGGTCGGACTGAGGGGTCCGCACCACTGTGAACCAGTGGGACAGACCCCAATCCCGGGGCCGGCCGGAAACGCGTTCCCCTACCGTGGCTACTTGTACTGGGTCAGCTTCTCGAACTGCTTGTGGAAGTCCGGCCCGTTGATGTCCTTGAGACGGATCGCCTCGGCCTCGCGGACCTTCATCGACTCGGCAGCAACCTTGTCGGCGATCTCCGCCGGGATGATCGTGATGCCGTTCTCGTCACCATGCAGGAGGTCGCCCGGCCGGACGGTCATGCCTCCGATGTTCACGGTAGCGCCGGTGTCGTAGATGCTGGGACGTCCGTGCGCCACGACAAGCCCGCGCGCATAGTAATGGAACCCACCGATGGCGGTCACTTCCTTGATATCCCGCAGGCCACCGTTGGTGACCAGTCCACACGCGCCGACACGCTTCATGGTGGTCGCCATGATCTCGCCGGCGTGGCAGGAGAGGTCAATCTTGTCCGGGTCGCCGTCGTCACCGATCACGACTACCACCGGGTGGGGCTGTTCGGCCCAGATGGCGCGGTAGAGGTCGGCGTGCTCGCGACGGTCCTTGTCCTCGGTCGTGCTGTCACCACGGCAGGTCACGGCGTAGCCGACCATGCTGCCCAGGTTCGGAATGAGGGCACGCACACCGGCGCCGTGGTAGCCGTGAACGCGCGGACGGATGCCAAAGTGCTCGATGGCGTTGGCGATGGTTGGGCTGTCGATTGCGCGCAACTCGTCGAGTTGGGCCGCGGTCAGTCGGGCAGTCATTGGTCTAACCTTTCACCCTGTGGCCCGCGATTCGTCGTTACGGCAACGGGCCACGTTACATGGACGGCAGGGACTTGGCGAGGGTCTCCCCATCGTGACGTCCGCCCGGCGCATCCCAGCACCAGCCATGTACGTGGCGGGTGGGGCACCGATCGCCGGGCGCGCCGAGTGTACCCGCCTCACCAGTGCGGGATGGGTCGTGGGCAACGCGTCACTACGCCATCAAGCGCGGGCATTCACAGGTCAGGGCAGGTCCGGACTGGCCGGGTAAAGCGCCAAGCGAGGCGGATTGAAAAAGCGGGCGACGGGAGGGGTGGTAGGGGCCGACACCGAGGCTCCGCGGTAGGCGCTTCGTCGTCAGGTGTCACTAGCCCCGGGCCCGCCGGCGTCGCTACTCGGCCGTGGCGGAACGGGCACCGGCAAGGTGACTGCTTCCCGGGCTGACACTGCGCCTTCGCTGAACCCAGCTAGGGTTGCCGCATCGACGGCAGCCGGGTTCCGCCCCACCACCACCCCGCCTGATTTATCTACGCTTCGCTTGGACATCCACGCCATGAAGTCCCGGACAGTTGTCGGGGCGCCGGCACGGTCAGCGCGCAAGAGGAGGGAAGTCTCGGCATGACCTCGGTCTTCGCCGAGTTCGCCAAATGTCGATGTCGAAGGGGGCGGCCGCAAAGACTCTTCGGACGACGTATCGAGGATCGCAGGCCCGGGAAGCTCGTGGTTTCCATCGTTGTCCAGCTGCGTTCCAGGCTCGCGACCGGGGTCTCTGGTGCGGACGACGGGCGCGAGGGTCATGGCCCGGGCGATGACTTCGGCGATCAGTCCGGACATCACGTCGGATGATGCGGAAGTTCCACGGCTGACCGGAAGCGCTTGACCGCAATCCATCACGTCTCGATAGGCACCCTCGACGAAGTTCGCTGTTGCCATGTCAAGTGGGTCATGAGGCGTCTCGACGCTGGGTGCGAGGTCACCACCATGGTCGTCTGCCACCAGGGAT
>DDYL01000056.1:0-8652 GCA_002347925.1 Chloroflexi bacterium UBA2235
CCGAGGTCAAGCATTGCACCAGTGACCGGCAGGTACGGCAGGACCTCCTCGGCCGAGGCGCGCATCGCCCCGAACCGGGATGACGTTGCCGGCCCAAACACCCCCGGTTGTGCAAGGGCCTCGTAGAGGCGTTCCTGCGCCTCCAGGATGTGATGGTCACTGAATGCTTCGGCGTACTGGTCAATCGTGTCAGCAATCTCCGGCCCGACCTTGCGACGCATCCATCGCCGATGGGCGCGGGCATCATCGAACTCACGGAGGCCGTAGGCGGCGAGATGTGTGTCGATGGACGCGGGTTCGGAGGTCGGCTTGGAGATTCCCGTGGCTGTTGACGCCCTCGTGGTAGTGGTCATGGTTTCAGTCCTCCTGGGAGACCTGTGAGTGACCCCTTGTCGCTGGATTGGTGGGTTCAGGCCGGACTTCCGGCGGACTTCGTGGGGGCCGGCGGTTGCTCGCCGAAGATTTCCCGGTAGGCAGTCGCATACGCTTCGGCAATGTCCACCGGCGAGGCGACTGGCGAACCGTCGGCGGCGTCCACGCGGCGGTACTCGAAGACCGGGTACGCCTGGAGGGCGCCGAACATGCGGTACGGGACCATGTCGAGCGACTGCAGCACCATCCCGGCATCGGAGGCAAGTTCGGCAAACGTCTGGACCCCGCGCAACGTCGGGAGCGGTTCAACGGCGAGATAGGCGCCTCCCGGTGTGAGCACGGACGCGATGTGCCCGAGGACATCCGGAAGGTCGTAGGAGTTTTCCGCCACTGACTGAGTACTGATCACCAGATCGAATGGCCCTTCGGGAAGGCCCACGATGGCGTCGGCAACGACAAAAGAGGCGTTGGCGGGGTAGGTGCCTTCCTCGTTTGCGGTCCGTACGGCCACCGGCGTGTTGTCGCAGCCGATGAACGTTGCGCGGGGCCGGTGCATTGCCCACCACGCGGTGAGGACACCGGTGGCGCACCCGACGTCCAGGATGCGTCCGGTCGCGGGCAGGAAAGGAAGGACCACCTCGGCCGAGGCGTGCATCGCACCGTACCGTTCGGACGCGACCGGCCCGAAGACCCCCGGCGCGCCGATCACATCGTACATCGCAACACGCGTTTCGGGATCACCATAGGCAATCACGCCCCGGTACCAATCGATCGTCCAGCACCTTTCGGGGCCGATCTTTCCGCGCATCCATCGCCGATGCTTGCGTGCATCGGTGAACTCCCGCAGGCCGTGGGAAGCGAGATGTTCCGTCAGCGACGGCACGATGGCAGGCGTTGGTCCGGGACTCGGTCGTGTTGCGGTTGCGGTCATCAGAACCTCCATTGCGAAGCGGTGACATTCCATGGGCCGGAGACCCGTGGTGCGCCGTCCAGCACGGATGACCTTCGTGGTTGCGTACGGTCGGAACTCGGTTGCATCACCATCCAAGGTCTCTCGGTGAGCAAGTTGTGACACCATGGGAGCTGATCTTCAGCGGTCTCGCGGAACATTGGCGTCGCGTCTGGTCAAACCGCTTCCTTGCAATCCACGTCAACTAGTCCGAAATTGTGATCATGCGTACCGTGGGAAGGTCCCCGGACTGAACCCGCACTTCCCGGTGGTCCTGGCAAACTCGACGGTATTCAGACGGTCGACAGGAGGCCATATGGCCAAGGCGTATGTGATCGGCGAAGTCACCGTGCATGATGCGGAGGCCTACGCCGAGTATTCGAGGCAGGTACCGGCAACGATCGAGCAATACGGGGGCCGGTTTCTGGTGCGAGGGGGTCACACCACCCAGGTCGAAGGTGATGCACACGGGAACCGCCGGGTAGTCATCGAATTTCCCGACCGCGACACCTTGGTCTCGTGGTACCACGGCCCGGAGTACCAGGCCATCCTGCCAATCCGGCACGCCAATTCCGTGGGCACCATCGCCTTCGTGGATGGTGTGGAAACCTGACGGAGTTTGTGCTGATCTGGAGGTGGAATGCGATCCGGGAGGTCCCGGCCCGGATCAGGACACTCTCGAGAGAAACCCACGAAGCGCGGCCAGGTACCGGTCAAACTGGTCGCTATTGATGTTGTGGGACGCATCCGGCATATGGGCAACTTCAAGGGTCGGACAGCAGCGTTTGGCTACTGCAGCCGCTTCGGCGGTCACCAGGGCGCCTCGCTCCGGATCGCCTGTCACGAGGAGCACTGGGCAGTGAACCCGGCCTAGCATCGCCTGCCAGTCGAACCGATCCCGGAACGTCGTGAAGAAGACGTCTCGCACCTGCAACTTTGCGGTCGCGGCGTTTTCCAGTTCGGCATCGCTCCAGTGTGGATTGGCTAGCCTGAAACGTTCCACGGTGCCATCAAGTCCGAGGTTCGCCAGCGAGATGGCTTCGGCACGCAGACTTGCGACGGCGGTGGCGATCCAGTGTTGCGTTGCCTCGGGTGACTGCAGGAAGAAGATCGGGTCTTCGAGAATGGCCGCCCGGGCGATATCCGGGTGATCGGCAACCAGGGACAGGACGGTGTTCGCGCCCAGCGACGCGCCACCGACAATCGGGTTGTCAAGGCCGAGGACTTGGATGAAGCCGGCGAGGTCGTTGCCGAGAGTGGTGAACGAGTACTCGCCGGCCGGTGCATCCGTCAAGCCATGGCCGCGGGCGTCAGGTGCGATCACGTCAAATGTGTCGACAAGTGCGGATGCGACTCGCGTCCAACTTCTTCCGTTTGCCGTTCCTCCGTGGGCCAACACGAGCGCCGGTTTGCTTCCACCCGTCCGGAGGTAGTGGATCCGCAGGCCGTTCACCGTCACGAAGTCTGAGGTCCACATGGCCGGGTCATCCTAACCGAGGCCGGCGCGGGGGGGCCGGGCTTCTCCCCAGGCCCGTTACTCTCCGGTGCCCGCGGGGGCGGAGGAGTCCCGGACGCGTGCCAAGGCCGCTCTCGCTTCGTTGTGGACGCGCTTGTATTCCTCCCATGCTTCGGCGTAGCGGCGTTCATACGCTGCGTCGGCGGGGGCGAGGACCCGTTCGTAGGCGGCCTCTGCCTGCGCGATGATCCGGTCGCGTTCGGACCGGGCCGAGACGGTGACACGCTCGAACTCTTCACCGGCTTCGGCGATCAGACGGTCACGCGTGGCTTTCGCCTGAGCTTCGATACGGTCGTACTCGGCCTCAGCCGCTGCCCGTCTGGCCCAGAGTTCTTCTTCGGACAGTGATTGCACACCGCCAAGATAGCGCATGCGGGGTCCGAGCCGGCCCAGTCGAAGGTAATCCGCCAACCTTTCGCGCTCGTGACGAACAGACCCTGGTCACGCGCCGGCATTTGCTGCCCGCCAAGGGCGCGACTGACAGACGGCAATTCACCGTTGACGGGGCGTGCTTCGTCGGCTATTGTTTACGTATCACTCGGTACCACCAGTGCAATGTGCTTCATCCGATTTCTCAATCATCTAAGGAGTAGTTATGAAAGAACGTGTTCTTCTGACCGGTATCACCGGCTACGTAGGACAGCATTGCGCGGCTGAACTCTTGCGACAAGGCTTTGAAGTCGTCGGGACGATCCGGTCCCGGTCCAAGGCCGATGCGACCAAGGCGGCGCTTGCGAAGGTGACGGCGACTGACAATCTCACCTTCGCCGAAGCCGACCTCCTTTCGGATTCCGGATGGAACGAGGCGATGAAGGGCTGCACCTTCGTCATGCACGTGGCGTCGCCCTTCGCGATGGCAGAGCCCAAAAACGAGAACGAGATGATCGCGCCGGCGGTCGAGGGGACAAAGCGGGTCATCGCCGCAGCGCAGCGCGCCGCCGTGAAGCGCCTCGTGCTTACCTCGACGACCTTTGCGGTCATCGCCGGAAAGGAGACCGGCAAGTACGGGCCTGACTCGTGGTCCGACGTCAACGCCAAGATCGGAACCTATGCGAAGAGCAAGACTCTCGCGGAGAGGGCCGCATGGGAGGCCTCCCGGGGTGGCACGATGGAACTTGTCGTGATCAATCCGGGGGCTGTCTTTGGGCCGTCGCTGGGCGCGAATCTCGAAGGACAGAGCGTGGCGATGATGACCAACATGATCGCCGGGAAGTTGCCGATGATCCCCGACGTTGCGATGGGCATGATTGACGTCCGGGACGTCGCGCGCTTGCACATCACGGCCCTGACGGCGCCCGGAGTGGCCGGAAAGCGCTTCATCGCCGCGAGCGCGGAACCGGTCGAGATGGGCACCCTCGCGAGTGTCCTCAAGAGTGCGGGCTACAACAAGGTGCCTTCGCGCCGGGCGCCAAGCTTCCTGCTGCGGTTCATGGGCCTCTTTGATCGTGAGGCGCGGGGCATGGCGCCGTTCCTCGGCAAGAAGGCGTCATTCGACAACCGCGCCACGTTCGAACTGCTCGACTGGAAGCAGACCCCGATCGAAGTCTCCTTTAAGGAGATGGCCCAGGCGTTGTCCGCCTAGCCAGCGAGTACGCGATGGCTGAACGGGGTCGTCCGGAAACCGCAAGGCCGTCGCCGAAGCCCGGACTGCCGTGGATCGTCGAGGTCGGCGGTCCCGGGGACGCCGGGGAACATCCATCCAATCTGCCCCGAAACGAATCAAAGCCGACCCCACCCAAAGGAGAGACCCAGATGAGCGAAACTTCGAAGGCCGCGTATTTCATGGTGCAAATCAAGGCAAAGGACTTCGGTGATCTGCTGGAGCGCTACGCACAGTTCGCCATCCCCATGCTTGCGAAGTTTGGTGGGGAGATGATCGCGGGGTCGGCGACACCGAAGCTGCTCGAGGGAAACTGGGACGGCAACTGGGCGGCCGTGCTGAGGTTTCCCAGCATGGAGGCCGCCGAGAGCTGGTACACGTCGGCGGAGTACCGGCCGCTGCGGGACCTACGCATCAATGAACTCACTGAAGACGGGCGGGTGGTGCTTCTGGAGGCATTCGACCCGACCGCGTTCAGTGGGTGAATCGTGGGCGAGGCTCTTTTCGCAGCGGTGCGAAGGGACTGGGAGATCGGGCAGGCGTTGTCCGCCTAGAATGCCCTGGCAGGAAGTCTCGCCAGTCACCGTGAACCACGTCACCTTCGCCGGCCTCGGCGGGAGCCCTCGTGTGCCCGCCAAGGGCTTCGGCCACTTCGTGAACTGGGCCATCCGGGGTGATCGCCGGTCCGGTCGGCGGTAATCCGCCGCCGGTGCGCGGTCGCAACGACCAGACCCGGGTCACCGTTTGATCCGCGATGGCGCCGGAATGGTGGAACGGCGCTATCCTCCGGCCATGCGACATTCGTTTGCCGGTCTGGCCCATACCGTGCGTGCCATCGGCGTCGCAATTGCAACGATGCTTGCGTTTCCCGGAATGACGCACGCGGCACCCGATTGCAATGTGAACCGCAACCTTGTGAACGCCGATCTGACCGGATGCGATTTGTCTGGAGTGGACCTGACCGGCGCGATGATGTCCGGTGCGACGCTCTACAACGCTGACCTCACCGGGGCCATCCTCGTCGGTGCGGACCTGACCAAGGCGACCCTGCGCGGCGCGGGCCTCTCTTACGCCGACTTGTCCGGAGCAAACCTCACCAAGGCGACGATGCGGGATGCCGACCTGTTCGGGGCGACGCTGACGGGTGCCAACCTGACTGGCGTGTTCGTGCCTGCGTCGACGTTCTGGCACGCTGACCTGGCCGGCGCGAACCTGACGAATGCCAAATTGTCGGACTCGAACCTGTCCGGGGCCAACCTGCGTGGGGCAATCATGGTTGGCACTGAGCTATCGCGCGTGTCCCTTCGAAGCGCGAACCTCGATGGGGCGAACCTCTCGAGGGCTATCCTGTTCCAATCGGACCTGACGCGCGCCAGTTTGTCGCAGGCCAACCTGACAGGCGCAGACCTTACGGATGCGGCACTTTTCGGCACCACCTTCACTGGTGCAAACATGTCCGACGCCATCCTGACCGGCGCGAAGGGATACGCCCCGCTCCCTGTTTAGGCCATGGAGGTGCCCTGTCCGTCAGTCTGGTAGCTCCCCATCCTCTCCGTGAGGTGTTTGGGCTTCATCGCGGATCATTTCTAGGACCTCGGTTGCGTGGTCAGACAGTTCCATGCCCAAGTAGATGGCAACCATGTCGACCAGTTCCGGCGCGTGGATGACTGAGTTGGCATAGAGCAGGCGTCCAAGGACGCTTGTGCGTTCATCGGCAGACATGGGTCCGACTTCCTTGCACGTGGTGATCAGGTCAGAAACCGTGAACGGGAAGTCCCGGTCGTCCTCCACGCCGTTGATGTCGATCAGCGTGCATGAGATGCTCATTGGTGATGCCTCTTAGGGTGGTTGCGAAACCAGACTGCAATCTGATTGGACTGGGTAAGAAACGTGCCCGGTCGCAGCCGACCAGTCGTGGATGGGGTCGAACCCTTCCTCCATTATACCGCATTTTTAGTGGACACATGCGTGACAAAACAGTAGTGAAATAGCATCATGAAAGATACTTATTGATGAACGACAGTATCTCGGAATCGGTTTCTCACCGACCCTGAAGGCATCGTCCGTCGGCGACCGTTCCATTTCCGTGTGAGGTGCGTGAAATGGGTGTTGTCGGATGGCATACCGTGCGGGTTCCAGGTGGCTTGACCGACGCGAGCATCGAGATTGCCCGGGAGGTCGCGACGTCGCTCAGGGGGCACGGGGCGACGCAGGTCTACCTCATCAAGGTGGGTGATGACACCCTGCGCTTCCTGGACTTCTGGCTGGACCGCGCGTCCTACGACCGGTTTATCGTCATTGCCGAAGCGGCGATGTCGCAGGACTTGCCCATGCACTGGGACCTCATGCATGGCGAGTATGTGTCAGGCGGCGATGGTAACGCGGACATCCTGATGTCGCTCACGTGACGTGTTTGAAGGTGCGCCCAGCGTGGTCAGGAAGCTCAATTCGTGGCTGCCCTGACAGTAACGTTCAGCGCGTCGGTCGACGGGACGGCCAACTCGCGGGTCCGGGGCAGGTTGAACCATGCCGCGTTGCAAGCGTCGCGCTCTTCGTCGGAAAGCACCACGGCAAGCGAGCCAATCGCCTCCCGCAACTGTTCCGGGTTGTCCGCACTGATCAGCGTGCTCGTAATCGCAGGTTGCGATGCCACCCATGAAAGCGCAACGTCGGTCAGGGAATGGCCGTGGCGCGCCGCGACTTGCTGGATGCGGTCAACCTCATCAAGGGTTGCATCATTCAAATACCGCCTCCGGTACATCTCCCCCCGGCTACCGGGCAAGTCAAAACGGTTGCCTGCGGGCAGTTGACGGTTGGAATACGCGCGGGTGAGTAGACCCCCGGCCAGGGGATTCCACGGCATGATGGACACGCCGAGCGACTGGCACGCAGGCACGATTTCGTCCTCGATTGCCCGGTGCAGCACGTTATATCGCTGCTGCACCGACGCGAACGCGGGCAGGGCGAGTTGCCGACTGATCCAGTCAGCCTCGGCAAGTTGCCATGCCTTCAAGTTGCTCGTGCCGATGTACCTGACCTTCCCCGCGTGAACCAGGTCATCAAGTGCGCCGAGTGTCTCTTGAAGGGGCACGTGCGCGTCGAATGCGTGGGTTTGATAGAGGTCGATGTAGTCGGTTTGGAGGCGTCGCAGGCTCGCCTCACACGCCTGGATGACGTGCTTCCTCCCGAGACCCGCATCGTTGGGACGGGAACCGGTGCGGTTGAAAACCTTCGTGGCGATCACCAGTCCGTCCCGCCCTCCGCGCGAGGCAAGCCAACGCCCGACGATCGTTTCGCTCAGGCCGGCACGTTCCGATGGCGCAAGCGCGGGGTAGACATCGGCACTATCAAAGAACGTGATGCCGTTCTCGATGGCGGTGTCAAGGATTTGGAACGATGTGGCTTCGTCGGCTTGGTGGCCGAACGTCAGGGTTCCAAGGCAAACTTCCGGGACACGAAGTCCCGTCCGGCCCAACCGTCTTGTGCGCATNNAGCGACGCGAAACGGCGAGGCGGATGCTCAAGGGGGGTGCCCGTCGCTATCCGGCGACAAATGGCGACTGCCGGACGTAGGTCGGATCGGTTGTCATCATAACGGCAAACCTAGCGAGGTCATCACGGGATATCCGCCCGCCGGTTGCCCGGGTTGCGTCGGACTTCACGTTTCCGCGAGGTGGGCCATCTGTCAGACCCGGGGGTCGGATGAGTACCCACTCGACGGAACTCCCGGCGAGGACCGCAGCCTCGGCGTCCTTGTCCAGGTAGGTTGTGCCAAGGAGTGCCCGAATGATCCGCGATGGCAGGCGGGCGAGGAAGGGCGTCGTGTCGGGAGGGCCTTTGACGCCGGCTGCCGAAATGACAACGTAGCGGAAACCGGTTCGCCCGGATGCGATCTCGATGACGTGGCCTGAGGCGGTGGCGCAGAGCGGAACTGGCTGGCCACCGCCTCGGGGACCAAGGGCGGAGATCGCAGCATCCGCGTCCGAAAGCACCTCCACCACCGCTGCTCGGTCCGTCGCCAGACCGGTAACCGCGCGCAGGTTCGGATGGGCCGGTGGGGCGGCGGTCGGGTCCCGGAACAAGGCGTTGACGCTGTGCCCGGCATCGATTGCGTGGCGCACCACATGCCGGCCGGTCCGACCTGTTGCGCCGAGGACGGCAATTCTCATGCTTCTCTCCCTATCTGACCGGCGATTGGCAAAAGGAACGCTGTTCG
>DDYL01000056.1:8790-10022 GCA_002347925.1 Chloroflexi bacterium UBA2235
CAGGGGTGAAGGGGCGGGGTTGTGGCGATTTCTGATCAGGACAAATTAGTGGTCGCGTCGAAGGGCACGGTCAGGCGAGTCGTTCCTCGCGCCACCTATCATCACGGGAACTTGAGGAATGCCCTGATCGATGAGGCGGTGCGCCGGGTTGAGGTGACTGGCCTGCGTGGCTTGGTGGGTCGGGAGGTGTCCGCCGCGGTTGGGGTGACCCCGTCGGCGGCGTACCGTCACTTCCCAAGCCATGGTCATCTTCTGGCCGCGGTTTCGCGTCGCGCCCGCGAGGCGCTGGCACGTGCGATGCAGGAAGCGGCAAACGCGTCCTGTGGTGATGCGGCGCCTGAACGGGTCGGAACGAAGTGGGCGGTGGTGCGGTTCGACGCGATCGGTCGGGCGTACATCCGCTTTGCGGTCACGAACCCGGGTCTCTTCGAGGTCGCCTTCGCTGCTTGCGACGCCGCTCCGGACGGTCCAGACGATCCGTCGCCCTGGGAGGTGCTGAAGGAGTGCCTGACCGCCCTCAGCGAGACGGACATGATGGATCGCAGGCACCTCGAGGCCGCACCGTACATCGCATGGTCCGTGGTGCACGGTCTTGCGACCGTCGGGACCACACGGAATCCGGACAAGATGCATGTCGATGCGATCATCGATGCGGTCCTTGCGGGATTGCACCGGGCGATCGGGGTGCCGGTGACCGACTAGCGATGCGCCGGTGGGGGGCGGCACTCGTTCAGTAGTGCAACATCCCCAATCGTTAGACTTCCCGGGTGATTGAAGTTCGGCGGTGGATCTTTCCGATCGGGATTGTCACGCTCACGCTTATCGGGCTGGCATTTCCTGCCATCGGTCGCACCGTTGCCTCATTCTTGGCGGCTTCTTCGAACCCGTTCAACACCATGCAGGCCGGGACCGTCCGGCTTGCAGGTGAGACCGACGGATCACCTCTCTTCGATCTCCGAGCATTGCTCCCCGGTGAAACCGTTGATCGCGCGGTCGCCGTCGAGAATGCGGGCACGAACAGCGTGCACCTAGAACTGGGGGTCAGCGCCCCCGGTGCGGATGGAGACGCGCCGGCACTCGACCCGGTGCGCGGCATCCAATTGCGCGTGGACCAGTGCAAGACGGGCCCGTGGATTGAGGCGACGACTGCACCGGGCACCGCAACGCCTCCTGTGGCTGGACGTCGCCTCGTTTGCCAAGGCGCAACACCCGGTGCCGGTGCAACAATCGTG
>DDYL01000112.1 GCA_002347925.1 Chloroflexi bacterium UBA2235
GTGTCGGTGACGGCCGGATTGATCCTGGCCGGGTGCGAGGCGCCGTCGATTCCCGGAGTGACCGGAACGACACCTGCGGTTGAGACACCAGTTGCTGCGGGGGCGCAAGCGCAACCGACCGTCATGGACAAGACGTCCACGAGCCAGTCGCGCCCGACGGCCAATGTCCGCACCGGCACGATCACCGAGTCGATCAAGGTCCTTGGCCGGGTGATCAGTTCACAGGAAGCCGACCTGTACTTCAAGACCACTGGGAGACTGCGTGGCCTCTTCGTTGAAACCGGCCAGAAGGTCACCGCTGGGCAACCGCTTGCGGAACTCGAGACCGGCGACCTGGTGACCCGGATTGGCAAGGCACGGGCGGATCTCGAAAACGCACAGATCCGCCTCACACAGGGTCAGGCGCGCGAGGTGATCGACGATTCCGCAGCTGAAGTGCAGGCAGTCGAAAGTGCGGAGATTGCCGTGTCCAGTGCACGCCTGGCCCGCGAACGCCTTCGATCTGGTGCGACAGAGAAAGATGTGCGCGATGCCGAGGCGGCGGTGGTATCGGCGCAGGCGTCGCTTGACAAGGCACGCCTCGACCTGACCGCGCGTGAGGCCGACCTGGTTGCCAAGCGGACCGATCTGGAGTACCGAAAGGTAGGCGCGACCGAGGCTGACCTGGAAAAGGCGCGGTCGGACATTGAGGTCGCGAAGATCAAGCTCAGCCAGGCATCGGCAGGTCCTCGGGCCGAGGACATCCGCAGTGCGGAACTGGCGCTGGAACGGGCGAAGGTCCGTCTGGCACAGGTGCGTGACACGCCACCGGTACGGACCGAGGACATCGCGAACGCCGAACTTGCGGTCCGGATGGCCGAGGTGACCGCAGAACGTGTTCGGGGTGAGAACTACCTCACCATGGCGCAACGCGAGGCGGCGACCCGCATCGCCGAAATTGATGTTGAGAAAGCTCGCAACAATCTCAGGAAGTTGCAGAACCAGCAGGTCAATCCGTGGGACCTCCGTCTGGCCGAGCAGGATGTCATGGCCGCCGAGAATGCGGTAGCACGATCCAAGGTGACTGCACCATTTGATCAGCAGGCGGCGCGGTTGGCGGTCGAGGTGGCTCAGGCACGGCTCGCGCAGCTGGAACAAGGGCCGTCCGACCAGGATCTCTCGCCCTTGATGAACCAGATTGACGCGCTGTCCGTGGCCATCGAGAGTGCCCGGGTGGCGGTGCCCAGTGCCCAGGCGGCTGTCCGGGCCTCACAGGCACGCCTTGAGGCGGTCAAGCGCGGGCCGACGGAGTTTGACCTGCAGGATGCGGATAACAAGATTGAGGCAGCGACCGTCGCCCTTGAACTGGCGCGGGCACGGCTTGATCTGAAGCGACAGACGCTGGACGCGAACCGTTCGGTCATTGCGTATGACCTGCAGTCGCTGCAACTGGCGGTTGACCGGGCGAAACTGGATCTGGACCAGTTGCAGTCGAACCTCGATGATGCGCGAATCATCGCGCCATACGACGGCAAGATCGTGAAGACCAACGGCAAGCCCGGTGACAACGTCAATGCCTTCAATCCGGTGATCAGCATTTCCAGTCCGGCGCAGCTGCTGGTGCGTTCCGAGGTCAACGAGAGCGACATGGCCAAGCTTGCGGTCGGGCAGAAGGCGATGATCAGCCTGGATGTCTTTCCGGGGACGATCCTGAACGGGGTCGTGCGCGACTTGCCAAGCACCGTTGTGACGCAGCAGGGTGTGGTGGCGGACAAGAGTACGAAGCTGACTGTCGAATGGACACGCCCGGGCGCGGATATCGGGATGCTTGCGCGGGTCCAGATCATCGTGCAGCAGAAGAAGGATGTGCTGATCATCCCGACGGCGGCGATCCGGACAGTTGGCAAGCGCCGGTTTGTCGAATACATGGATGGATCGGTGAAGCGGTCCAAGAACATCGAGGTCGGCATCTCGACCGAACAGGAGACGGAAGTCCTGTCCGGCCTGGAGGATGGCCTGGTCATTCTTGCGGGAACCTAGGCATGTCACCCCGAACAACCAATGGTTCTCCCGGCATCAGTATGGGCCGCTCACGGTGCATGAGGAGTGTGACGGCCATCACGACGTCGTCGGCAGGCCGCCACCGCCCACCGTCCCGACCTTCCTCCCTCATCTCCTTGCGCTGCGCTTTGGCCCTCCCCCGGTTTGACGAGAGAGGGGAGCCCGTGGGAAGGGTCAGGGCCAAGCAACCGTGAGCCTTGTCTCGATCCTGACGATGGTCCTCAAGCGGATCATCAACAACCTGAGCCTGATGCTGGCGGCCGTCGTGGGTCTGGTGATCACCGTGACCTTGGTGGCAAGCATTCCCCTGTATTCCGAAGGGATGAGCGAACAGTTGCTGTACCGGCAACTGACGGCATCGGCGGAACAGGTGCAACCGAAGAGCGCGATCCTGATGCGCCACTTCGAGGAGGCATCGGTCGGGAATACGTCATCGACGGCCGCGCCGGCCCCGGGTGCGGTGGCCCAGACCGGGAATGGCCCGGTTGTGACGGCTTCAGGCAATGCCTACAAGCCCGTGACGCTGGACGAGTACAACAAGGCGAACGCCTACCTCGCGGATCAGGCGGAATCGACGGTTGGTATCCCGCGCACCCTCTATGTGACGTATGGGCAGAGTGATTCGCTGCCACTGCTGTCGCGAACCGATGACCAAAGCCTGCAGGGACGCGAGTTCGCGGGGTACGGGTACATCGCCTTCATCCGGGACTTCGAGACCAAGATCAAGCTGCTTGCCGGACGCCTCCCAAACCCTGATCCCCTGCCGAATGGCGACCTCGAGGCGATGATGGCTACCGCCGGTCTCGATGAGATCGGCCTGGATGTGGGTGACCGCATCGTGGTGGTCTGGGAGAAGCAGGGAAAACTGACCCCGATCAACATCACCATCACTGGCCGGTGGTATCCGCGGGACACGACCGACCCGTACTGGTTCTACCAACTGGACTACTTCAACAACGCCATCATGGTGTCGGAGAAGACCTTCCTCGGGCACGTCGCGAAGACCTACGAGGGAATACCGCACGAGTTCGCGTGGTTCATGGTCTTTGATGTCAAGTCGATACGGTCGGACAACGTGGCGCGGGTCCTGGACGGGATCAATGAGCTGCGTTCGCGCACGGCAACCCTGCTGGGCAATGTCCGCATGGAACTTTCGCCGGAGACGATTCTTCAGGACTACGAGACCAAACTGTTCTTTCTCAAGATCCTGCTGTTTGTGCTGTCGGTGCCGGTGATCGGGATCGTCCTCTACTACATCACGATCAGTGCGGGGATGATCGTTGACCGGCAACGGAACGAGATCGCAATCCTCAAGAGTCGTGGGGCGAGCACGTTTCAGGTGCTTGGGGTCTACCTGGTTGAGGGTGCGATCTTCGGTGGCTTTGCGCTTGTGGTCGGGCCGATACTCGGGATGAGTGTGGCGCAGTTCATTGGGCGGACCTACACCTTTCTCGTGTTCACGAACCGAGATCCGCTGCCGGTGCATATCACCCAGCAGACGATGCAGTTCGCCACGGGGGCGATCGTGCTGTCGGTGGCGGCGATGATCGCACCGGCGGTCGGGGCTGCGCGGTACAGCATCGTGGCGTTCAAGCAGGAGGCGGGCCGGTCGGGACGCGGGCCATTCTGGCAACGCTGGTTCCTGGACTTCGCGCTGCTTGGCGTGGCCGGGTACGGGTATTACATGCTGTCCCAGCGCCAGTCGATCCTTACCTTGGGCGCGGCCGGTGATGTCTTCTCTGACCCACTGCTCCTTGTGGTGCCGTGGGTGTTCATCTTTGCGGCGGCGCTGGTCTTCCTGCGGTTCTTCCCGTTCCTGATCGAGGGAATCTCCCGGGCGGGAAGCCGCGTCTACGGGGTGAGCATCCTGCTTGGCCTCCGTCAGATCAGCCGGATGCCGGGCCAGTACACGCGACTGGTGCTATTACTGACGTTGACCCTCGCCCTGGGCACCTTTGCCGCCTCGGTCGCCAAGACCCTGGACCGCAACTACAACGACCGTGTCATGTACCAGACTGGCAGTGACCTGGCGCTGGTGGAATCGGGCAACTACGACGAAGTGTCGGAGACCTGGTCATTCCAACCGGTCATTGAACACACCCAGGTCAAGGGTGTGCAGGCGGTGGCGCGCATCTGGCGCGGGGTTGGCAATGCGAATGTGACCGGACGTGGCCGACCGCAGGAGGTCAAGATCCTCGGCGTCGATCCACCGGATATTGCGCGCGTCGGGTGGTGGCGCGAGGACTTTGCACCGGATTCGCTGGTCTCCCTGATGAACGCGATGGGGGCGAACGAGAAGGGTGCGATTGTTGACGCGAAGTTCCTGACCGACTTCCGCCTCAAGATCGGCGACGCGATTGTCGTGACGATCCGCCAGAAACCGATCGACCTGATCATCGTGGGATCGGTGACGTACTTCCCGTCCCTTTGGCCAGACACCGACCGGTTCATGATCACCAATCTGGATTACCTGTTTGATCAGGTTGGCGAGACCCCGTATGACGTCTGGGCGAAGACGGATCCCGAAGTGCCGTGGCGCGAGATCGTTGACCAGTTACGGGACAAGGACTTCCTCGTCAGCCGCGCAACTGATGCACGCGAGACCGCGCTTCGCCTGCGCGATGACCCCGGACGCACCGGCATCTTCGGCATCCTGACCGTTGGGTTCCTGGTGGCGGCGATGCTCACCGTGCTCGGGTTCATGCTGTACTCGTTCCTGTCAGCGAAGCGCCGCATGCAGCAACTTGGCATCTTGCGTGCGATGGGTCTCTCGATTACCCAGTTGATCGGCCTCTTCATCTTTGAACAGGGGTTCCTGATCATCCTGGGCACAGCGGCGGGTACGGTCCTCGGCGTCATGACGGGCAACCTGTTCATCCCGTTCCTGCAGATCAAGAGTGAGCAACACGCCGGCATCCCGAGTTTCGTGGTGATGACTTCGTGGGACGACATCTACAAGATCTATGCCATCCTCGGGGTGATCCTGGCGTTCGCCTTCCCGGCGTTCATCTGGATGCTGGCCCGGATGAAGATCCATGAGGCGATCAAGTTCGGTGATGAGACAGGCTGATGGTGATTTCCCGATTGCGGACCCGCCCCATGGCCCCTGACGTAGAAGGGATGTGCGTTGCCTTGGTGCCCTCACCAACCTACACCGCTGCGACGGGAGAGGGAGTGATCCATCGGGTCTGCATTCATCGAGGGAAAGGGGTTAGGGCGACGTGATGGATAGCACGGCACTGATCCTGTGCGACAACCTGGTCAAGATCTACAAGGTTGCCGACCTCGAGGTAGTGGCATTGCAGGGGCTTGACCTGACCGTCGAGACCGGCGAACTGATGGCGATCATCGGGAACAGTGGGTCCGGGAAGTCAACGCTGCTGAACATCCTTGGAGGGCTTGACCGTCCATCGGCGGGGCGGGTTGTCGTGGGCGGGCGCGACCTGCTGAAACTCGATGATGGCGGGATGGTCTCGTACAAGCGCGAGACGGTCGGCTTCGTGTGGCAACAGTCGAGCCGCAACCTGATCCCGTACCTGTCGGCACTGGAGAACGTGCAGATCCCGATGATCCTGGCCGGTCGGTCCCGCCGGGAACAGAAGGAGTGGTCCAACGAACTCCTGGAGGCGGTTGGTCTGGCGGGACGGCGCACACACCGGCTTTCGCAACTCTCGGGTGGCGAACAGCAACGGGTGGCCATTGCGATTGCCTTGGCGAACAAGCCCCCGCTGTTGCTTGCCGACGAACCGACAGGTGAGGTGGATACCGCGACGGCGACGGTGATCTACAGCATCTTCCGGCGACTTGTTGCGGAATACAAGACGACGATCGTGATTGTGTCGCACGATCCGGGGATCGCCTCCCGGGTCGACCGCGTGGTCCGGATCCGTGATGGGCGAACGAGTACCGAAACGGTCCGCCGTGCGGTAGAGCCTGCCGAGGGCGATGGATCCGCCGAGGAGAAGTCGGCTCCGGGTTCATCGGGCACGCATGAGGAGTTCACGGTGATGGACGCCGCCGGTCGCCTGCAGTTGCCACGCGAGATGGTGGAACAACTGGGGCTTGGCCGACGCGTGCGGGTGGAGATGGAAGACGGGCAGATTGTCGTGCGGGCGGCGATTGCAGGATCGGTAGCCGAACGCGGCACGGTGGAGGCGGTGGGGGTGGCGGGTGGTGAGGCGCCGAAGGATGTGGTTGGAGGCAAGCGTCGTTGGTGGCAACGCCGGTGACGGAGACGGTAAGGGTGACAGGGCGGGCAAGGATGCCCGCGGACCATGTGGGTGAACGGGGTACGGTGGGGATGTCTAGTGGTGAGGCATTGACGGATGTGCCTGGAGGCAATCGGCGATCATGGCAACGGTGATGACGGAGAAACCGAAGACCGCGCCCGGGGCTGCCATTGCGGTGTGCGAGGGTGTGAGCCGGGTGTACCGGGTTGGTGGTGAGGATGTCTACGCTGTCCGTGAGGTGTCGTGCGAGATTCGCGCCGGGCAACTGGTGGCGCTGCGTGGCCGGTCCGGGTCTGGCAAGACGACGCTGCTGAACATCCTGAGTGGATTGGACCGTCCGACCCATGGGCGCACGCTGATCCGCGGGGAGGACACTCGCAAGTTGTCTGACCGTCAGTTGACGGAACTGCGCCGGCACGACATCGGGTTCATCTTCCAGGCGTTCGCCCTGTTGCCCGTATTGTCGGCGTACGAGAACGTCGAACTGCCTTTGCGTATCTCGGGTGTAGGCGCGCGCCAACGTCAGAGGCGGGCGACGGAACTCCTGGAACTGGTGGGGCTGGCCAAGCGGATGCACCATCGCCCGTTCGAACTCTCCGGTGGCGAACAGTCCCGCGTGGCAATCGCGCGGGCTTTGGCGAACGAACCGGCTTTGATCGTCGCCGATGAACCGACGGGTGCCCTTGACAGTGTCACCGGTCTGGAGATCATGAGCCTCTTCAAGCGGGTCGTCGAGGAACGTGGTGTGACGATCATCATGGCGACGCACGATCCGACAATCTCCGACCTTGCGAACGAGACCTTGATCATGAGCGATGGCCGGATGTCGCATGACATTCCCGACGAACTCAAGGGCGTCGGCATCCTGGATGCCGCTTCGATGCCGGGCACCCTGCATGGCGAGATTGGCATGGTGGCGCGACGGGCCGGCCTGAAGGTCCATGACGAGGCGTCGACTGACCGGACCGTTCCGGAAACTACGCCTGAGCCACCGCGCCCCTGATTTCGCACCGCTGCACCGATCCGGTGGCAAGTTAGTACACTGGAACCATGACCATTGAAGAACACGTACCCAACCAACTCGGCTATGCCGACACGCCCATCATCCCTGAACTCGGGTTCCGCGTGCATGACCGGACCCGCCCGCAACCGCCGGTTGTGACGCCGGGACGCCACCCCGGAAACGCGCCGTCAGACGCACACATCCTGTTCGACGGTCACTCCTTGGCCGGGTGGACGAGCGTGCGTTCCGGTGGGCCGGCCGAGTGGCACATCGTTGATGGTGCCATGGAGGTCGCTCCGAAGACCGGCGACATCCAGTCGACCCATGTGTTCGGAGATTGCCAGTTGCATGTCGAGTTCCGATCCCCGGAAGTGGTGAAAGGTCATGGGCAAGGGCGCGGAAACTCGGGTGTCTTCATGATGGGCATCTACGAGATCCAGGTCCTTGACTGTTACGACAACCCGACCTATGCCGACGGCACGACGGGCGCTCTCTACGGGCAGTACCCGCCACTGGCGAACGTTTGCCACACCCCCGGTGAATGGTCGGGCTACGACATCATCTGGAAGGCCCCCCGCTTCGATGGAGAGAAGGTGGTCAGTCCGGCGATTGTCACCGTGATGCTGAACGGTGTGGTGATCCAGAACCACCAGGCGTTGCTTGGGACCACGAACCACAAGATCCTGCCCGCCTACAAGGCGCATCCGGCGAAGGGCCCACTGCGCCTTCAGGACCATGGCGACCTGGTTCGCTTCCGCAACATCTGGGTGCGCGAGTTCTAGACCGCCGACTAGGTCTTGGGTGATTACACGGCCCCCTTCCCTTGCGGGATGGGGGCCGTTCTCATGCGTCGCGCAGGACGCGGATGGCAACGACCGAGGCAACAAGCGCAACCGCTCCGGTGGAGATGAAGATCATCGGCAAACCGGAGACCTCGCCAACCAACCCGCCGATCAGGGGACCAGAGAACATCCCTATGGCGTAGACGGCCTGGTAGACGCCCATGGCAGTGGCGCGTTCGGACTGGGAGACACGGCGGATGGCCATGCCCATGAGGGTGGTGCCGACAACGCCGCGTGCCCCGCCGGCGACGACCTGCACGGCTAGCAGGATAGGTAGCGTTTCACAAAGGGGGGTAGTGACCGCGGTCAGACCGATCATCGCGAGGCCAATCACCACGACATTGCGTGGGCCGTACCGCCGGTTCAACCAGGCAGTGATGGGTTGGGCCAAGGCGAACGGGATGAGTGAGACCGCGGTGAGCGTGCCAAGGTCGGCCCGTGTTGCACCCAATCGTTCGGCGTAGACCGGGGTGAACCCGAATACGGTGCTGAATGTGGCGTAGTTCTGGACGGCGGAGAGCAGCGACACGCCGATGAGGGCGGGTGCGGTGGCGGTCTTCCACAGGCGGTCCAGGGTGACCGGTGGTCCGGTGCGGGCGGCGCGTACCGGTTCCGGGCAGAAGGCGATGCAGGCGAGGCCAACCATCGCCACGGCGGCACTCACGAGGAATGGCGCGCCATAGCCGTAATGCTGTGCGAGCAAGCCTCCGGACCACGTGGCGACAACCTGTCCGGTGGCGTTGACGAGGTTGAGCCATCCGATGGCGCGGGTTGACTCCGACGGTGCGAAGTAACCCGCGTACATGATGGTGATCCCGACCCATGCGCAGGCGGCAAGACCGGTTATTGCTCGGGCGCCGACGAGCGTCCACGGCGATGGGGCGATGTAGAAGGCGACTGCTCCGGCGGCACTGGCGACCAGTCCGGCGGCGAAGACTGGACGCCGTCGTCCCCACCAGTCTGAGGCGACCCCCGTCGGGATGCGGAGGAGCAACTGGGTGACCCCATAGGCGCTGAGCATTGCGCCGACAACCCCGAGGGGTGCCCCAAGGCTTTCGGCGTAGCTGGGCAGGATGGGAACGTAGAAGTAGAGGGAAAGCCAGAACGTGAGGTTTCCCACCTGGAACAGCCAAGGTACCCAACGGGCGACGGGTACAGATTCGGGTGTGCTGGGGACTGACTTGGTGGTAGCGTCGATGGAAATAGTCATTCGAGGTCAGTGGAGGATGGTACTCCTGCGGGGGGCACTTGACTTCGGCGCACTGCCCACTGATGCGGGGCAGAGGCTTGGCGGGCGTGGCTGCCCGTGGCCCGCAACGCGAAGCCCGTGGACGGGAACACGACGCCTTACCTGCGAGGCACCGCATTGGCGTTGACCCAGGCAGTGACGTTGGCTTCGTGGTGGTCGGTGTCCGATTCGTCCAAGTAGTAGAAGGGTTCGGCGCAGGCCATGCCATGACGCGCACCCAGTTCGATGCCGGACGCAAGCATGAACCGGCGGATGTAGGCACGGTCGGCGGTGTCGTCGTCGTCACCAAGTTCTGGAATGACCAACCCACGTTCGGCGAGGGTGGCACGCAAGCGCCGTCCGGTGGACCCGGCGGTCCCCTGGACCTGGTGCACGGCGAGCGACTCGACCTTTGTGTCCACGTAGCCGGAGACATCAACGATGCGGTTGGTGGGTTGTCCGGCGCGGGCGACCCAGTACATCCGACCGCGAATGATGTGCGGTGCCAATCCGGCAGACAGGTGTTCTGGGTAGTCCTTGTCCAGTCCGGCCATCCACCTGGCGGCTTCGACCGCCTGGCCGGTGACCCAATGGTCGGGGTTCTGTTCCGCGGGTTGGGCGGGATTGAAGGTCATGACGATGTCGGGTCGAAGAAGGCGGAACAGGAAGACAAGTCGAGACCGGAGTTCGGCGACCGAGACGGCGTCCAGGAAGTGGTTCTGGTACCCAAAGTTGAAGACGCGCCGGATGCCGAGGATGCGGGCGAGTTCTTCAGTCTCGCGCTCGTTTGCGAGGATCGTCTCGCCGACACTCGGTGTGGGACCGCACTTGTCATCGTTGGTGGTCTGGATCAGGTAGGCGGTATAGCCGGACTCCCTCACGAGGCGGGCGATGGTCCCGGACCCGAAGAATGACAGATCGTCTGAATGTGCCTGCACGACGACGATGACGGGCCCGGTCGGGGCACTGATGGGTTCGGGCATCGTGATCGGTTGGCGCTCGGTCGGTGCGGTGTATGGATGTGCTGGCGCGGGCCATGCGGGAAGACTGCCAATCGGGGTGCCGTGCCGGTCGACACGCACGGGATGTGGGCTGGATGCCTCGCCGGCTGTCCCGGCAGGTTCGTGTTTCCAGATGGTCACCCGGGGATCCTCCTGTGCGGGCCGAGGCAGTCGACGCCAAATCTGGCTGCATCGTACTACTGAGTGTCATCACGGTGACCTGCACGTGGTAGGTTGGATTCACAATGGTCCGCACCGGACTTGGTGCCTGAAGGGACGAATGATGGCAGGATCGCACGTGATTGACTACCGGATCGTCGGGGACGACATGCAGTTGGTCGAGATCACCCTTGATCCCGGCGAGACGGTCATCGCCGAGGCGGGTTCGATGATGTACATGGACGGGGATATCTCGTTCGAGTCGAAGATGGGTGACGGAAGCAATCCCGGTGGTGGCTTCATGGGCATGCTGATGGGCGCGGGAAAGCGTGTGCTTACCGGCGAGTCGTTGTTCATGACGCACTTCACGAACTCTGGGCGTTCGCGTCAGAGGCTGGCCTTTGCGGCTCCATATCCGGGGAAGATCATTCCGCTCGACCTGCGCGCACTTGGTGGGGAGATGATTTGCCAGAAGGACGCGTTCCTGTGTTCGGCTTTCGGCACGGAGATCGGGGTGGCGTTTGCGCGGAAACTCGGGGTCGGGTTCTTTGGGGGCGAGGGGTTCGTCCTCCAACGCTTGCGGGGTGACGGACTGGCATTCGTTCACGCGGGTGGCACGCTTGTCAAACACGAACTGCATGGCGAGACGCTCCGCCTTGACACGGGATGCCTCGTGGCGATGACACCGGGCATCGACTACGACATCGAGCGTGCCGGAAATCTCAAGTCGATGATCTTTGGTGGCGAGGGCCTCTTCCTTGCGACCGTGCGCGGACACGGAACGGTGTGGGTGCAAAGCCTGCCGTTCTCGAGGCTTGCCGAACGGGTCCTGGCGGCGGCACCAAGCGGTGGCGGCAGGTCACGGGACGAAGGATCGGTCCTGGGGGGCCTTGGGCGAATGTTCGAGGAC
>DDYL01000081.1 GCA_002347925.1 Chloroflexi bacterium UBA2235
TTCCGGGCGATTGCAGTTGGGGCATCTTTCGTGGTGGTGGTCACGCCGTGGGCAATCCACAACCAGGTCGTCCACGGCTACCTCGGCCTGAGCAATGGCATTGGCGTCAGCGCACTGTTGCCCCGCCTGTGGGAAGAGGAAGCGACGTACACGTGGGAGAACCAGTCCCACCCGGACCCGGACGTGCGGGCCGTGCTGCGCGGGATGCAGGAACAGCGCGACCGTGGTGCCTCGTACTGGCAGGCGTGGATGCGGGCGCGGCGCGACTTCCCCGACCGCAACACCTCGACACTGGTGGCAGCGGCGGCAACCGACGTGATCTGGCGCCATGCGGGCCTGTTCACCGAACGCACGTGGTTCCGCATGCAAAGGATGTGGCGCGGTGGTTTCGGCGCCGAACAGGTGAACGACCTCTTCGGCGAACAGGTGAAGCTTGGCATCCGGTCACCGATCTTCCTGGTGCGCGATGACGGTGATAGCGCGGAGGCAATCGAACAGGCCGGGGCCGAGGCAACGGGACTTTCGCGGATCTTCCGGCCCGACGACGTTCCACCCGGACTGACCCTCGTGCTGACGGTCGTGGCCACGGTTGCATCCTTGGCGGTGAGACGGCTGCGTCCGGCCTTGGTACCGATCGGCCTCGGTCTGGGCCTCCTGTTCCTCGCCGTGCTGCTGAACTCCGACCGCGCCCGCTACCGGCATCCCGCTGAACCATTCCTGATGGTGACCTACACGGTCGGCGCATACGCGCTCTGGCAGGCCGCCCGATGGATCATGTCGAGACGCACCCCCCAGCATCAGGGTGAAGCCATTCCGTCCGCCCCGGCTGATTGACATGAACCACGCATGCGCGTAGCGTGACCGCATGGACACAGTCACGGCATCGACATCCGGCGCAACACACCCAACGGCCTCGCCGGGGACACCCGGTCTCTATGCACGATTAGGCGTGCGCCGGGTCATCAACGCTGCGGGAACCCTGACGCGACTCGGTGGATCGCGCATGGCGCCGGAAGTGCTGGCCGCCATGGCCGAGGCATCGCGGGCATACGTCCGCATGGAGGACCTGCAAGTTGCCGCCGGTGCCGTCATCGCCCGGGTCACCGGCGCCGAGGCCGGTTACGTCACGAGTGGTGCGGCAGCGGGACTGCTGCTTGGCACGGCGGCGTGCGTCGCCGGGGACGATGCGACCCTCATGGAGACGATGCCCGACCTGTCTGCGGTGACACGCAACGAGGTGATCGTCCAACGCGCGCACCGCAACAGTTACGACCATGCCGTCCGCGGAACGGGTGTCCGCCTCATCGAGATCGGCGGGGTCGGCCACCCGACGCCGGTCCCAACACGCCCATTCGACCTCGACCGCGCCATCGGCCCACGCACCGCCGCCGTCCTGTGGGTAGAGATGGGTGATCCCGAGACACTTGGCGTGCTTTCGCTGCCCGAGACAACGGCCATCGCGGCGCGCCACGGCGTTCCCGTGATCGTGGACGCAGCGGCCTCACTGCCGCCGGTGTCAAACCTGCGCCGCTTCATCGAAGAGGGGGCGTCGCTGGTCTGCTTTTCCGGCGGGAAGGCAATCGGGGGACCGCAGGCATCCGGCATTCTGGCCGGTCGGGCCGACCTGATCCGATCCGTCGCACTGCAACACCAGGACATGGACGTGCATCCCGAGACGTGGACGTGGCGACACCTGATCGCCGACGGCACTGTGGACGGACCCCCGCTGCAGGGCATCGGGCGCGCGTGCAAGGTCGGACGCGAGGAGATTGCCGGGTTGCTGGTCGCCCTCGAACGCTTCGTCGCCCGCGATCACGAAACCGAATTCCGGTCGCGACAGGCGATGGCATCGAAGATCGCGGAGGGCCTGACGCACATCCTGGCGTCAACCGGCGCGGTGTCGATACATCTGGACGATGGTGTGCGGAACCACCGGCCATCGGTCACGGTGGCAATTGACGGCCCGGATGCCCGCGCGCGCATCATCGCGGCGGTCAACCGACTAGGTGACACCGACCCCATCGTGGCCGTCGGGCAAGGAGGCCTGGACCGCGGACGCTTCTCACTCTCACCGGCGTGCCTGGACGAGACGGACGTACCCGACCTCGTGCAGTTGGTCGCCGGGGCTTTGAACCGTCCGTGACCGTCACTCCCCTCACCCGCGCATCCCTGCCAACCCCCTACTCCCCCGATGCGACGGGAGAAGGGAGACGAACCCCCATCGCGGTTCGTCCTCTGGGCGCCTCGACTACCCCCTCTTGGCAGGGAGGATCTTCACGTCGGGAAGGGTGCGAAGGAACGCCTCGGGACCGTGCGGCGCATACGTCGCGATGATGACCAGTTCGTCGGCACCGAGGTTGATCGTCTCATGGAACCACCCGATCGGGATGTGAACCATGTCGCCCGCCCCGATCTCGCGGAACTCCTGATTCCCATCGGCACCCTCCACCAACTGGCGACCATGCCCACTCACCACATACAGGGTCTCTTCCACACCCGGATGGTTGTGGCGCGTATGTCCCTTGCCCGGTTGCAGGCGCACCACTCCCTGGCTGTACCGCTGCGCATCGGTCACGCGCGGTTCCGACAACCAGTGCAGGGTGCCCCAGTCAAAGACCATCGTCTCCACATCATCTGCCTGGACGAAGCGCGCACCATCGGCATGCGGGGCCATCTCGGTCATGGTCTGGTTCTCCTTGCGAAAGGTATTCGTGCGAAGCGATTTCAATCAGTGACGCATGCGAACGAAGTGGCGATGGGGTCGCGGGAACGGGAACCGCGACGGTCTTCACCTACCCCGGGGCTTCAGGGTGATCGCCTTGAACGCCCGCACCGTGTCGGTGATGGCCGTCTCCACCGGCAGGCGTTCCATCGAACTCGCACCGATGAACCCCACAGCCGACGTCCGCGCCTGCACGTACGCCGCGTCTTCGGGCGTCGCGATTGGCCCGCCGTGGCTCACCACGAGGATGTCACGGTTCACCGCGGTCGCCGCGTCGGCGATCGCCTGCACCGACGCCGGGGCATCCTCGAGGCGCATCGCCACGCCGCCATCGCGGTCCAGCCCAATGCTGCCACCGACGGTGAGACCCATGTGCGCGATGATCACGTCCGCTCCCGCACGCGCCATCATGGCACTCTCCTCCGGGTTGAAGACGTACACGATGGTGAAGAACCCCATCTCGTGGGCGGTGCGGATCATCTCGACCTCGCGCCCGAAACCAAGGTTGGTCGCCTCGAGTTCCCGGCGGAACTTGCCATCGATGAGGCCAACCGTCGGGAAGTTGTTGATGCCCGAGAATCCGAGGTCGTCAAGCCGACGCAGGAAGTGCGGCATCTGTCGCAGCGGGTCGGTGCCATTCACGCCAGCGATCACCGGAATCTCCCGGACGACGGGCAACACCTCGCGCTCACCCATGTCGTAGACGATCTGGTTGGCATCGCCGAACGCCAGGAGTCCGGATAGCGACCCGTGACCAGCCATGCGGTACCGGCCCGAGTTGTAGATGATGATCAGGTCCGCGCCACCCGCCTCCGCAAACTTCGCGGAGATGCCGGTGCCGGCGCCCGCCCCGACAATCGGGTGGCCGTGTTCCAGTTGGGCGTGAAGTCGGTCCAGTACCTGCTTGCGGGTATAGCGCACGGATTCCTCCAGGTGATCACTCCCCTCTCCGGTCGCAACGGGGGAGGGCCAAGCGAAGCGTATTCTAATCAGGGGCGATGGGCAGCTCAGGGTGGGGGCCGATGGTGATCCGGGATCAAGCCATGCCCCTCGCTGCGCTCTCCAACCCCGCCTGATTTATATGCTCGCTGCGCTCGCTAA
>DDYL01000084.1 GCA_002347925.1 Chloroflexi bacterium UBA2235
TCGCCGGTTCTACTCGTACAGGTACCGCCAAACGGGTTTTGTGACACCGGGTACGTATCCACGGGTCAGAGCACCGAAACGAAGCGACGCGTATCCGGATCAGGGGACGATGGGCTTTGCGAGCCTGCGAGCATATAAATCAGGCGGGGCCGGGGAGCGAGGCGAGGGGTTGAATCTGAGGATTGGCCCACTCCCATAGCCCACTACTCGCCCATGGCGTGGGACAAGTGAAGCGTATTTACATCAGGCGGCGATGGGGTGGGGTCTGAGGATTGATCGTCCTTGGGTCGGGCGCGCCGCACGGACCGGAGCAGCAGGGCGGGCACGACGGCGAACAGGGTCAGGGCAGCAACCACGCGGTAGACGTCCTGGAATGCCTCCACTGCTACCGTCATCATCAGTTGCTTGTAGAGGGCAAGCATGGCCAATCGCTGTCCGTCGGCACCGCTGCCACCTTGCGACGCAACCCATTGCTGGGCCTGCGCAAACATCTGGGCAATCGCGAAGTTGTCCGGCGTGGCACCCTGGGTCAGCACCGCTTGGTGGAACCGCATCCGCGATTGCAGCAGCGTGACGAAGATCGCCGCTCCGAACGACCCGAATACCTGTCGGGAGACGTTCGTGAGCGAGGAGGCGCGGCTGAGCAGGTGCGCCGGGGCGGCGTTCATCGCCGTCGTCATCGAAGGCATCATGACCAGGCCGAGTGTCACGCCACGGAAGGCGAGCATCGACCGCAGCGTCCAGTCACTGGTTGAGAGGTCGACGGTGGTGAACTGCCAGTTGGAAAGCGCCACGAGCGGCAGACCGATCAGCAGCAGGGGTCGGGCGCCGAACCGGTCGGTCAAGCGACCGGCCAGAGGCATCATCGGCAGGATGGCAAGCGCCTGGGCCATGGTGATCAGGCCCGCTTCGGCAGCCCCCAGTCCCCGGTAGCTTTGCAGGAAGACAGGTACGAGCAGCTGCGAGCCGAACAGCCCAATGGTCAGCACGAACGTGACGGCCATGGCGATGCTGAACGTTGAGCTGGCGAAAAGCCTCAGTTCGACCAGCGGTTGCGGGACGGACAGTTCCACCCAAACCCACGCAATCAGCGAGATGACCCCGGTTGCGATCAGCGCCTCGACCTTCGTGCTCGTCCACCCGTCCGACGTGCCATCCGAGAGCCCCAGAAGCAAGGTGCTGAACCCGATTGCCGAAAGGACGAACCCCTTCCAGTCGAAGGTCAGATTCCGGATGATCTCCGACTCGCGGAGCAACGCCGAACCAAGCAGGATGCCGATGATGCCAAGCGGCACATTGAGGGTGAAGATGATCCGCCAGTCCAGGTACTCAACGATGTACCCGCCAAGGGTCGGGCCAAGGACGGGGGCGAGGATCAACGGCACGCCGTACAGGCCCATGACGCTGTTGCGTTCCTTGAGCGGAACCGCCCGGTACAGCATCGTCATCCCCAGCGGCCCCATCATCCCGCCGCCCAGGCCCTGGATGATCCGGAACACGATCATGCTGTCATTGCTCCACGCGAGGCCGCAAAGCAGCGATCCGCCCGTGAACAGCGCCATTGTCAAAAGGTAGAGGCGCTTGACCCCGAGGGTGTCGGACAGGTAGCCGGTGGCGGGAATGATGACCGCCAGCGAGAGCATGTAGCTGGTGACGACAAGCTGGACGTCACTGAGGCTGACCGCGAAAATGGCTGCCATCTTTGGCAGTGCAATGTTCACGATCGTGCTGTCAAGCATCGTCATGAAGGTGCCGATGACCGTGCAGAGCAAGACCTGCCACTTGTAATCGAGGCCGAGACGCTTGGCGTCCGGCGGCCTATCGGCGGTCGGCTGTGCGATCAGTGACCCTGACGGAAGCGATCCAACGGCAACCACTTGATCAATCTCCAATGTGTCATGAGCGAGGCATTTGTACGCGATGGGGCCATGGGGAGCCAAGCGAGGTGAGCGGATGGAAGGAACCGCGGACTTGACGGATCCCGGTGTGCCCGCGGGACGCGACACTCCTACTTGACGTGGATCCTGACCTCAACCGACGAGCCGAGCAATGCCGGATGCCCCTCCAGATTGAGCGCAATCCGCACCGGGACCAGTTGGGTGACTTTCGTGAAGTTCCCCGACGCATTGGATGACGGCAACAGCGAGAAGACCGCACCGGTGGCCGGAGTGATCGCCATCACCCGGCCGGGAAGCGTCACGCCGAGCGCGTCGATGGTGATCTCCACATCCTCGCCGGCATGCACGCGCCCGATCTTGGTCTCCTCGATGTTCGCGTTGACCCAGAGTTGCGTGGGATCGATGAGCGTCATGATCGGCTGCCCGGGGGCGACGGTGGCCCCGACAGCGGACGAAACCGAGATCACGACCCCGTCGATTGGCGAGACCACATCGACCCGGCTGTCCGACGCGCCGAGGAAGTCCACCTTGGGTGCACCGTTCTGGGCCACCCCGATTTGCGACGGCAGGACGACTTGCGCCAGGACATCGCCCTTGTGGACGGTTCCTCCGACAGCGGCATTGACGGATGCCACACGTCCCGCACTGGTCGGACCGACCTGGACCGGCTGCCCGGTGAGCTGGGCGTTGTCGGTTGACACATAGAGCTGGTCCGTGCGGTAGGCATCGGCAACATACCAAGCCGCGCCGGCAACGATCAGCAGCCCGATCAGGGGAAGGGCGAAGCGCCGTCCCGATCGTCTCGGTCTGGTGTCCTCGAACGCGGCCTGGGCCGGGCCGGTTGGCAATGCGGTGGGCACCTTGCCAGTCCCCGTCTCATCCGGTGCGGTCTCACCGGTGGTCGGCTTGTCTCCCGGCGCTCGCGTCCCGGTGGCGGTCTGCATGGTCATCTCAATCTCCTTGCAATGTGGCCGCTGGCTAGCGTCCGGTTCCGGTCGGCGCAGGTTGCACGTTCACCGCGTCACCATCGCTCAGTCCGGCGGTGCTTCCGGTGACGACCTGTTGGCCCTCGGTGAGGCCGGAGGCAATTTCCACGCTTGTCTCGGAAACCACTCCAAGCGTCACCACGACGGGATGGACCCGGCTACCGGCGTCGATGGCAAGCACGGTCCCAGAACCACCGGGTGCCAAGGTGCCGGTAACGGCGGCCTTCGGAAGGATGAGCGCGCCTTCGTTCGCCGAGGTGACCACGCCAACCTGCACCATCATTCCCGGCTTCAGGAGGTGGTCGGTGTCCTTGGGATCGATCCGCACACTCGCCGTGCGCGTCCGCGGATCGATTGTGGGGGTGAGCGTGACGACGGTGCCCGACAGCGGGGTGCCCGGATAGGCACTCGCCCGCAGGGTAACCACCTGCCCGGCTCCCAGTTGACCGAGGAGGGACTCGCTGATTGTGGCGACCACCTCGACGACCGGAGGGGCGATCGTGAGAAGGGGTGTGCCCGGTCCGACGGTTGCTCCCGGCGAGGTGAAGCGCTCCAGGACCGTACCGTCGATCGGCGCCACGACCTTCGTCTCCCGGACGTTCACCTCGGCAAGGGCAAGTTGGGCGCGCGCCTGGTCGACCGCAGCCTTCGCGACCCTCACATCCTGCGCCGTGAACGGAACCTGGCGTGCATGCAGCGCAATCTCGGCCTGCTGCAAAGCAAGTTCCTGCTGTTCCAGATCGAAGTCGGTATACGGCCGCCGGGCCTTCGCGACCTGCTGGCGTGCCTGGTCGACGAGAGCAGTCTGGGCGGCGATGTCGTGTTCGGTTGCAGGCTGCTGAACGAGACCGAGCTGTGCAGCGGCCTGTTGGACGGCCGCCTGGGCTGCCCGGATTTCCTCATCCTGGGGACCGGCCGCAAGTTGATCGACACGTGCCTGATCCGACTTGAGTTTCTGTTCTGCGCCGGTCACCTGAGCCGCCAGGGCTTGGCGCTGGGCGTCATGCGATCCGCCGGATGAGCCGGTCTTGAGTGCATCGAGGCGCACTTGCGCGGCCTTCAGGTTCTCTCCCGCGACGGTGAGGGATGCTTGGGCCTGTGCCCGCTGCGCCTCGACCTGCGCCTGCTGCACCGTGAACGCGCCGCCCTTCACCTGCCCAAGTCGCACCTGGGCGGACCGGATCTGCGCCTCGGCCGATGCCACCGCCGCTTGGAGTTGTGCCCTCGTTGCGGGCGCACCTCCGTTGTTGACCAGTTCCAGTTGCATCTGGGCGACGACCTCCGCGCGCTGGGCTGCCGCCAGTGCCGTCTCGGCCGCCTTCTTCTGCGCCGTGCAAGTTGTCTCGTCGCGCAGGGCGCCGTTGTTGCTGCACGCGGTCCCGCTTGTCACTGGGGGAACGCCCTGGTCAAGCCCGGTGTAAGCCGCCTGAGCCGCGTCCTTTGATGCCTGCGCCTGGACGACTGCCTGCTTTGCCGCGGTGAGTTGGACGTCGGTCGGTTTGTCCGCCTGCGCCAGGGCGGCACGGGCGGCATCGCGTTGGGCGGTGGCGGTGTCCAACGCGGTCTGTGCGGTCTGGACGTCGGCAGCGTTCGCTGCGCCGATGTTTGCCTGCGTCGCCTCGGTGGCGGCGAGGCTCTCCTGGAGGGCGAGCACCTGTGACTGGAGGCTGCCTATCTGGCTTTGCACTTGCTGGGCATCCGCAACGCTGGTGGTTGCGAACGCCGTCAACGCGGCCCGTGCCGAAGCCAGCAGTGCCTCGTCGGCCTCGACCGCACCTTGGGCCGCTTGTCGCACGTCCGGCGTTGCACCCTTCTGCAGGAGTTCAAGCCTGGCCTCGGCGGCGTCCACGGCAGCCTTCGCCTGTGCGACCGCTTCCGGGCGGCCGGCGCCCGAAATCTGGGCAAGCCTTGCCTCGGCC
>DDYL01000206.1:0-853 GCA_002347925.1 Chloroflexi bacterium UBA2235
GGGGGCTCTTCGTCTCGGCACGTGCCGGCCACAACGGTGACTCCCATAACCACAATGATGTCGGTTCGTTCATCGTTGCGGTCGACGGCCATCCGGTCATTGTTGACGTCGGGGTTGAGACCTACTCGGCCAAGACGTTCGGTCCCGAACGCTATTCCATTTGGACGATGCAGAGTGGGTACCACAACCTGCCGTCGGTCGACGGGTTTGACCANNTCATCGTGTTGTTCCTCGGCAGTTCGGCGCGCGTGAGGTCGGGTGCGATGTGGCACCTGACAGGGTGAGCATGCGCATGAACCTGGCAGGGGCGTACCCCGAGGAGTCAGGAATTCGTGACTGGTGGCGCGTGATTACCCTCGACCGCGCCCCGGAAACCGCTCCTGACGGCGTCATCACCATCTCTGACTCGTGGGACCTGGCGTCCGGGGCTCCCCACCGGCTTTCGCTTTCGCTGATGGTGTCTGGGTTGCCGGTCGCGGTCGCACCCGGCCTGCTCCGGGTTTCCTCCCCCGGGCGCGCGCTTTCCATTTCCTACTCGGCAGTGCATCACGGACGCGGTGGCGACGACGTCGCGTTGCTGCTTGAACCTGAAATCGAGGAGATTTCCACCACTGATCCCCGTCTGCAGCGGGTTTGGGGGGACCGAATCTGGCGTGTCCGGTTGCACGCTTCGGGCGCACTTTCGAAGGGCGAATGGAAACTCGTGTGTGCGGTGCACGCGTAAGTCCCCGGGTGTAGGCTACGCCAATGTGGTGTTTGGCGATCACACCACACCACAGCATGTCTGGATGATTGCAAGGATAAGAGTGGAGTGATGGAGGCGGTGTCAAGCGAGAAGCCGTCAGGGTCGTTT
>DDYL01000206.1:943-4984 GCA_002347925.1 Chloroflexi bacterium UBA2235
TGCCGGTCGGAAGATCCTGGTGTGTACTGTCGGCAAGACGGTACTGCACTACGATGCGCGATGCGTCGATGACCTCCAAGAGATTTTGGTGGCGCGTGGAGTTTGGGTAGACCTCGGAGGGGCCGGCGAACAACTCACGCCGGCCGAGGGCTGTGTGGGTGCATGGGCCCGCGACCCTTCGAACCCTATTGGTGGTTGATATGGCCTCGGCTATGGGTACCGCCGACGATTTGACGTGTACGTCCCGCCTCTTCTTGAGGTGCTCGGAAGGTGCGAACTGGTAGCGGGATCGTCGGAACGATCGTGGGCGGTACCGTGCGGGCGCCCGAACACCGGCAAATGGTTCCGCCCGACCAGCTATCTTCACTCCATGAGTGATGCCAGAACCCGCGCTGAGTCTCGGGTCGCTGCGGTGGTTGACTACTGGATTGAAGATGCGTTGGTCCGCGCGATGACCGTGGCCCGGATCGAGGCGAGGGTTGATCCACACGTTCGCGCACGTTTGGTCGCGATGACCGATGCGATCACGATTGCCCGGATTGAGGAATGGATGACCGACGAACGCGTCGCCGGCCGCATTCGCGACCTCCTGCATGACCATGTCGACGCACGGATTGACGAGCGGATCGATGCGCGGATCATCGCGATGTCGGCTTCCGAAATGGAACTGGCCGCCGGTGCGGTCAGCGACGCACGGATCGACCACTGGATCGACGACGCCCTGATCTCGGCACGGGTCCGCTCCCAGATTTCGTCACGCATCGAGGATCTCATCGACTACCGAAGCCGTGCCTTGATCCGGTCAAGAGTTCATCTGGATCCCGCGGATGACTGACGCGTCACGCGTGGGTTGCGACCGCGCCGGACACCGGTAGTCCGTACCCGAGTACATTACGGTCCGGCAGTGGCAAAGGAAAAAAGATGACGGCGAGCCTTGTTGTACTGATCTCCGGCGCCGTGACCGATCCGCAGCTTGCGCAGATCCGTGGGGCATCGCCAACGGCCGACGTTCGCTATTTCGCGCGGCGCGAGGATCTCGAGGCGGCGATCCACGAAGCCGATGTCGTCGCAGGGCACGTGTCGGAGACTGCACTCGCGAGGGCGACCCGCCTCAAGTGGGTCCAGAGTTGGGCCGCCGGTCCGAATGAACTGATGTATCCGGCATTCATCGAAAGTCCGGTGATCGCGACGTCGTGCAAGAGCAACGGTGCAATTCCGCTCGCCGAACACGCGATGATGCTCATGCTGATGCTCAACCGCGACATGCCCCGGTGGATGCGTGCGCAGGCGGAGCGCCGGTGGGATGCGTGGAGCCACCCGGAGCTGAACGGCCTGACTTGCGGGATTATCGGCCTCGGATATTCCGGGGTCGACCTCGCGCTCAAGTGCAAGGCATTTCACATGCGGGTCGTCGGGATTCGCCGGACGCCCCAGCCGACACCAAATGTGGACCACCTGTACCGACAGGACCAACTCCACGAGTTTTTGGGGGAGTCAGATTTCATTGTGGTGACCGCACCGCGGACGCCAGAGACCACCGGCATGCTGGGCGAGGCCGAGTTCCGCGCGATGAAGCGAACCGCGTATTACATCTGTTTCTCACGGGGTGGAATCGCCGATGACGATGCCCTCCTGCGTGCCTTGAACGAGGGTTGGATTGCAGGTGCCGGCCTGGACGCGCATTCGGTGGAACCCCTGCCTGCAGATAGCCCGTTCTGGTCGGCGCCGAACACTCTGGTGACCCCGCACAACGGCGCATCGACCCCGTTCACGCGTCAACGTGGGATCGACATCTTTGCCGAAAATCTCCGTCGCTACACCGCTGGCGAGCCGCTCATCAATCTGGTCGACAAGTCAGTGGGGTACTGACCGTATGTGGCAGGCTTGGCGGCATCTTGAGACGGTCGGGTGGATTGGCGTCCGTTCATGCGTCTGACCCGGCGGATGCTTGGGCACGTTGGCGCAGGCTTGGCTGCGATGGGTGCCACTCGGGCGGAAGCCGGGTCATCGGCGGCACCGGTCATAGCCTGGGGATCGCCCGGTCGTGGCGATGGGCAGTTCAACGAGCCGCGATCCCTCGCGATTGAACCCGGAGGATCGCTTCTGGTGGTCGACTCCGGGAATGAACGCATCCAACGGTTTTCACGAGAGGGGATCTTCCTGTCGAGTTGGGGACGCCCGGGGTCCGGCCCGGGCGAATTCACCTACGTCTCCGGGATCGCTGTGGATGCGACCGGCGATGTGTACGTGACCGAGACTGGGGGTGCCAAGCGCGTTCAACGGTTCTCGCCATCCGGTCGCTTCCGGGAGGCGTGGGCAGCCCCCGGGATCACCCGTGGGACCGATTTCGAGAAGGAAGTCGCGCCGTTCGTGACCGCTGGAATGGTTCTTCAGGGACCGCGGGCCATTGCCGTTGGCCCTGACGGCACGATCTACACGGCGTGGACCCATCTATCGAACGGCCTGATCCGCGTCCTTTCGAGCTGGATCTGTTGCCAGGCTCCCGACGGGGCGGTTACCGGCGTGATCGACAAGATCGCGAGCGACGGTGTGCATGTGTACGAAATTGCCGGCCTGGCAGTAGACCGGACCGGGCGGATGGTCATTGCCGAGACCGACCGCTATGCGATGGAGGACGCTGGCGACAGCAGGCTTGAGATTGTCGTCGGCGGCTTTGAACTTCAAGCCCCCAATCCAATCGGTCCGATCTCTACTTACGCGTCGCTCATCGTCGGGCGACTCGGGACTGGATCGGACGAGTTCAGGCGTCCTGCCGGCGTTGCATTCGGTCGGGATGGTGAGATCTATGTGGCCGACGCCGGTTTGAACCGTGTGCAGAAGCTTGATCCGGATGGACGCCCCGTGGCGTCGTGGGGCCGACCGTGTGGCGTGTCGTGCGTACCGGGGATGGACGCCTTTGAAGTGACCGCGGGCAACGGTATCGGCGAGTTCTCGGATCCTCACGGGATTGCCGTCGATGATGATGGAACGATCTTCGTGGCGGATACCGGGAACCACCGTATCGTCCGGATTGATCAGGATTGACGGGTCGGGTGAGTCAATCGGAGTGAAGGGTTTGATGAAGGAACGGGTCCGGATTGCGATGGTCGGTGCGGGCCGTCTCGCCAACACTGTCCACTACCCGTCATTGGCGTCATTCCCGGACGTCGACATCGTCGCGGTTGCCGACATTGACAATGCCGCACTGACGTCCACGGCTGACCGGTATGGGATTGCGGGACGCTACTCGGACTACCGGCGCATGGTGTCGGAGATGAAGCCGGACGGGGTCTTTGTGATCGGGCAACCCCACCTGATGTACGACATCTGGGTCTGGTGCCTCCAACAAGGCCTGCCGTTGGCGATAGAGAAGCCGCTCGGTCTTTCGATGCACCAGGCGCGGATCCTGACGCACCTCGCCGAGACCGCCGGGGTGGTGACCCAGGTTGGCTTCCAACGTCGGGCCTCTCCAATCCTCGTGACGCTTCGGGACCGTGTCCGCGCGTCTGGTCCGATCACCCAGGCGATGGTCCAGTTCTACAAGCCAGGGCCCGAACCGATGATCGGCGCGCGTGACCGGATGATGGACGACTGCGTCCACGCGATTGACACCGTCAGGTGGCTATGCGGCGACGGCCTGGGCACCCAGAGTGGCGCCGAGGTCGTTGCTGTCGAAAGCCGGTGCCGTCGGATTGGCACGCCGGATATCAACTGGGTTCACGCCTCACTGACATTCGACAACGGTTCACAAGGGATCGTGCTGTGCAACTGGGCCTCGGGACGCCGGATTTACCGAATCGAGATGCATGCCCCGGGCGCGTGCGCCGAGGGAGATCAGGAGGGTGTCATGCACTACTTCGACGCAACCACGGCGGCGGGTGAGGGTGTGCGGTACGAAGCACAAGCGGTCTCGGGAAGCGACAGGATGATTGACGCGCGTGGGTTCCTCGCGAAGGATCGGGAGTTCATCGATTCCCTGTTGACCGGGCGACACCTGACGTCATCACCGTTCCGCGATGCCATCAAGACCATGGAAGTCGC
>DDYL01000164.1:0-10239 GCA_002347925.1 Chloroflexi bacterium UBA2235
AATGCGTAGGTCCGCCTCTAGGCGTGTAGCGGTGCAATCCTACGCGCGCCGGTTTTTTTTACGCTGATCGATGGACCGCGCCAATGGGGATCGTGACGCCGGTCATGGTTCCCTCGATCGCTTCCAGATACGCGAGCGCGACCTCACGAGCTGAGGTGAAAGGGCGTGGATCCTGAATCGGATCTGCCGGAGGATTTCCAACCCATCCCGGACTGACGGCGACGGCCCGAATTCCTCGGGGGAGTTCCAACGCGACAGCGCGCACGAATGCCTCTACGCCGGCGTTGGCGACCGACTTCGCCGTACTTCCAATTATCGGATTGACGGACAGCAAGCCCGACGAAAGCACAATCACACCGCGGTCACGGATGGCGGGTACTGACGCCCTTGCCAAGGCAATCTGACCAATGAGCTTGTTCGCGAGACTTTCGGCAATGTCCTCTGTGGAAAGCTCATCCAACGTGCCGAATTTCGTGCTTCCGGCGCACGAAACCACCCCGTCAATTGGCCCGACCGTTGAGAGGAGTTGGTCAATCGAGGCGCTGTCCCTGATATCGACGCGTACTGCCGACGTACGGCTTGCCACAACAACGTCGTGACGCGTCTCGAGCAGTCTTACGACTTCCACCCCGATGGTCCCGGTTCCGCCTACCACCAACAATCTCATGCAATTTCCAATTCGGACCGGTCTTCGCTACTCGGCGTCCTTGGATACGCCCTCGATCACTTGGGGTTGCTTTGGCGATGGTCGCTGGCGACGCTGGCGGGGTTCGACAATGATGGGTTGCCATGATGGCGTCTTGCCAGACAGGTCGCGCGTGTGGCGAAAAAGCATCATTGCGCTCGTCCCGATCAACGCGATGCCCAAGATGAGCAGTCCGGCAGTTGCGACACCCACGATTGCCATGATGAGTATCGCCAGGATAAGTCCCGTGACGATGACCGTGATAGTCGTTCTTGCCAGACTTTGCACTTCGGCTTCACCTCGCACTTACGCGTCGTGAGGGCTGCGCTGCTACGTGCAGGTTCCCACGATTTCAATCGTAACGTGCAGAGTGCGGGGAGGGGGTCCGGGTAGGCCCAGCAGGATTTGAACCTGCGACCTGCTCCTTATGAGGGAGTCGCTCTAACCGCTGAGCTATGGGCCCGGGTTTGCTGCTTGCGGGGAGGCAAGGTCGCCGACCGACGGGATTCAGTAATCCCTCTAGACCGAGCGACCCGATACCATAACAGTGTCGCACGCC
Organism: Chloroflexi bacterium UBA2235; assembly: GCA_002347925.1. Lineage (GTDB taxonomy): Bacteria > Chloroflexota > UBA11872 > UBA12225 > UBA12225 > UBA12225. The sequence continues at coordinate 1,245 of DDYL01000164.1, forward strand.
GTTCGTCCGACACGTTCGGTCCCGCCACGAAGACCGAGGTCCCTGCAAAGGCTTGGCACGCAACGTCAACGTGGCGCACGGAGGATTTGGTGAGACTGGCTCGACGAATTTTGACTTGGGGAATTGCGGTTCTCGGGGCCGTGGTCATTGGTCTTGTGGGATCGGTAGTCTTCGACTACGCCGTAGGTGGTGACAGGCTTTCGGCAGTGACCAACGTGACAATTCCCGGTGCCGGGGGTTCGCCTGCAGTGCGTGCATATGTCGCCCGACCCACTGGGGCCGGTCCCCGTCCCGTCGTGATCATGATCCATGAGTTCTACGGTCTGAACTCGAGCATAGTGGGAAAGGCCGACCTCCTCGCAAAAGATGGCTATATCGTGGTCGCACCCGACACGATGCGGGGTCAGACGACCGAATGGATCCCTCGAGCGATTTACCAGACGCTCACCACGCGTCCGGAGGACATCAACGCCGACCTGGACTCGGTGTTCGCCTGGATCAAGGCGCAACCGGACGCCGATAGCGCTCGCGTCGCAACCGCTGGCTTCTGTTTCGGAGGCCGAGCGTCACTCATGTACAGCTTGCACAATCCGGTGATGTCAGCGACGGTCGTCTTCTATGGGGCACCAGAAACCGACCCTGCCAAACTGAAGGTGCTGCGCGGACCTACACTTGGGATCTTCGGAGGTGCCGACACCACTATCCCACTTGATCAAGTTGAAGCGTTCCGGAAGGGCTTGACGGAGGCGGGGGTCCGCAACACGGTCTCGGTGTATGACGGTGAGCCCCATGCATTCGTACATGACGCCGCCGGCATCGCTTCGGGCGGTGCGCAGGGCAAGGCTTGGACGCAGATGACCGATTTCCTGAAGGACAACTTGCAGGGAACACGCGCATCGGTACCGGATCCTGACGGGGCAACGGCGTCAACCTCCCCAACCCCCTTGAGCTATCTCTTCGCACTTGCATACGAGCACTCGTTCGGGATGGGTGGACATGGTCACGGGCATGGGTAGCAGGCATCAGGGAGACGAAGGTGCCTGACGGCATTACGATGGGGGCACCGCGACGCGCACCTCCGCCGATGCGTCCTGGTGCACCATGTGTCAAGTGTCTCACCCTTCCCCGCCCGGGGGCGTCGTTCTGCGACCGTTGCGGCACCGCGCTTGGTGTCCCACGTGTAGAACTTGTGCAGGCACCGTCGGCGGCCGGTGCGCGGGAACGGGACGCGGACTTGCCGTTGCCCGGGAGTTCGCCGTCAAGGCCGGTGTACGTGGCAAGCCCACAGTGGTATCCCCGGTCCGGATCGATGACGCCTGATCGGCGCGAACCCGGACCGTTTGCAACGGGGTTCGGGTTCGGCCTTGGCTGGATCGCCGCCCGCCTTGCTTTCCAGGTGTTGATGCTTGCAATCCTCGCGTTCATTGGGATTGCGCTGTTCGGTCCGACGCTGCGTGTCCTCGGGGTGTGGTGANNNTCCATGAACACCACACCGACGTCGCCTAACGTCATCATCCGGCAGATGCTTCCCGAAGACGGCCTTGCGTTCGTCGGGCTGATCGATGCACTTGCCGACTATGAGAACCTTGACCGTCCTGATGCCGACGCGAAGGCACGCCTCCTGGTGGACGCATTCTCCGAGCGGCCCCGATTCGAAGTTCGCCTCGCTGAGGTGGACGGCGTTGTTGCCGGATACGCATTCTTCTTCATGACGTATTCGAGTTTTCTGGCGAAGCCGTTGCTCTATCTCGAAGACATCTTCGTCCTCACCGAACACCGAGGCATTGGGGCCGGCAGGGCCCTGTTCGATGCATGCGTGACCGAGGCTCGGGCGCGCGGATGCGGGCGCATGGAGTGGAGGGTGCTCACCTGGAACGAACCGGCGATAGCGTTCTACCGTCGGCGGGGTGCCCAGAACCTTGAGGAGTGGCATACCTTTCGTCTCGACGGTGCCGCGCTTTCGGGTGCCGTTCCCGAGTAACGGCTTGACTTCGCAGACGTGTTAACACACTTTAGGGCTTGAAGCGGCGAGTTTGGAAACTCGTCGGCGTCGTACACGGCGCGTCTCGCCAGTCTCCTCGGCGGTCTCACCGAATCAGCCGGGGACTACACAATCATCGTTCGATCAGGTGTCAGCAGACGTTAGCCCCTCGACACGCGAGTTTTCCGAAGGCAGTCGCGGAAGTCAGAGGCGGTTCGCTCGGGCTGCCTTGGAGGTCATATGAGGCGCTTGATCGCTGCTTCTACCTCTTCCTTCGGGGCCGGGCCTTCGAACTTCGCGGCGATGTTCCCTGACTTGTCGATAAGGAATACCCATGGTTCGCTCGTGAGTCCCCATTCCGTCACCGTCTCGAACGGTGTTCGGGAAGAAGGGTCCTTGAAGATTTCCACGTGAACGAACGACGCGCTCCCGGAAAGTGATTTCTTTAGCGCCTGCATCTCGTTGACCATCGGGGCACACGTCTGGGTGGTGCAAAACCCGGGGGTTGCAAAGATGACGACGGTCGGTTTCCCGAGGGCAATCGCCTCTGCAATGGTCAGGTCGTGCATGTCGTTCGGCGTGACGCCGCTGTCAATCTGCTTGATATCAGTGACATCACGTGCAGTCAGGTTCTTGCTGCGCGGTGCCGGGGATCCGATGCCTGGCGTATCCGGTTTCACCTTGACAGGGAATCGCGTGCGCGCAGAATCGAGTGATTTGCCGCCAACCGTCCCGGTCACCTCCACACCCCACATCCCACTGCGATCGAATTCGACCGATGCAACGTACAGCCCCTTGCCCTTCATATCGACCCAGCGGTACGTCGGGGTGATGGTCTGCCCAACCTTTGCGGCCTGAGGTTCGATCGGGAAGAAGAACTGCAAGCGCAGGTCGGCATCTGGCAGTCGTTGTGGCTCGGTCGCACCGTCCGGAAAGTGCAGAATCCCAAGGGTGAACCGGTTCGGGCCGACCGCGAGGTCGGTAGCCGGGACTATCGCCTGCATCCGGTTCGGGCCTGGCTTTGTCAATCCGCTCCATGCGTCTTCCGGGGGGCGCGCACGGTCAGGTCCCGATGCACCGTCGCGAAGCGATATCCCGCATGAGGCAAGCGCTCCAGCAACGGCTGACCCTCCTGCTAGCTGGATCATGCTTCGGCGGGTCTGATTGCGGACGCGAATGGCAGTGGTTTCAGTCATCAGCATCACCTCGGGATCGTTCGCGCGGGGACTTGCAATCCCGTCTGTCCATTGTGACAGCCGATGACGCGGACGGTCCCCTGACTGGCTCGATCAGGAAACCACTGGTGCGTCAGGTGAATGTCGGACCGGCATGCAACAATCTGCCCGCCATGACAACAGATGCCCGCGAGACCCACTTGCGTTCCCTGATCCGCGATGTGCCTGACTTTCCCCAGCCCGGCATCCTGTTCAAGGACATCACGACCTTGATCCGGGATCGGGAGGCTTTCCGCGACGTCATCGACGGAATCGCCCGCGCGTATCGCGGTTTGCAGATCGACTTGGTCGTAGGCGTTGAATCCCGCGGGTTCATCTTCGCGTCCCCGGTCGCCCTCGATCTTCACGCCGGTTTCGTGCCAGTGCGCAAGCCCGGCAAGCTGCCCGCTCACGTGATCTCCCAATCTTATGAACTCGAGTACGGCCGGAATACCCTTGAACTGCACGACGATGCGATCGTGCCGGGCCAGCGGGTCCTGATCGTTGACGACGTGCTGGCGACGGGAGGTTCCCTGGAAGCGACGATCGGGTTGGTTGAGCGTCTCGGTGGGGTTGTCGTCGGTGTGTCGGTCGTCATCGAACTAGGGTTCCTAGGTGGGCGAGGACGGCTTGCAGGGCACTCGATCCATTCCCTGATTACGTACTGACCTGCGCGCCCTGGGTTTCCTCCGGTTGAAACGATCTCTCGCGAGCGATGTCCACCTGGAAGGATGCTGACGATGCCCGAAGACACCTCCGTTCCAAGCGATGGACTGACGGCCGGATACGCTGCCGTGGTCTGGAACTCGCCGGCTGGTCCGGCTGATCATCCGACCGTGACAATCCTCGACCAGACCCGGTTGCCGCATGTCGTGGACCTTGTGGTCGCCCGGAGTTGGAAGACTGTCGCCTCGGCAATCCGGACGATGCAGGTCCGTGGGGCGCCGGCGATCGGTATCGCGGCTGCGATGGGGGTGGCCCTTGCGGCACACGAAGCACCTGATGACCCTTCCCAGTTCCATGCTTTCGTGGAGGATGCGTGCGCTGACCTTGCCACCACCCGGCCGACTGCCGTCAATCTTTTCTGGGCAATTGACCGGATGCGCCGTTGCCTATCGGCATTGAGGGCACACCGCGCCGGCGCAGATGAATGCCGTCGCGTGGTGGAGGCCGAGGCACTGTCCATCTCGCGTGAAGACGAAGCCTCATGCCACGCCATCGGAACCCACGGGATGTCGCTCTTTTCCGCCGGTGATGGGGTTCTGACCCACTGCAATGCCGGTGCGTTGGCGACTGGGGCGTGGGGAACTGCACTGGCACCCATCTTCCTTTCGCACCGCGCGGGGGTCCGGCTCCATGTGTTCGTCGATGAGACGCGACCATTCCTCCAAGGAGCCCGCTTGACCGCATGGGAGTTGATGGAGGCTGGCATCGACAGCACCCTGATAACCGACAACATGGCCGCTCACTTCATGGGGAGCGGTGCGGTTCAGAAGGTCATCGTGGGTGCTGACCGGATTGCCGCCAACGGTGACGTTGCCAACAAGATCGGCACCTATGGTGTAGCCATCATTGCTCGTGAACACGGCATCCCGGTATACGTGGCCGCCCCAACGTCTACGGTTGATCTGTCTTTGGCATCGGGGCGCGAGATTCCGATCGAGATGCGGGATCCGGCTGAGGTCACGTCGTTCCGTGGCCAACCGGTCGCCCCGACCGGAATGCACGCGCTGCATCCGGCTTTCGATGTCACACCTGCGAAGTATGTGACCGCCATCATCACCGAGGTTGGCGTCCATTACCCGCCGTTCGGTCCTGCGCTGGCTAGCGCGGTGGAGTCCACCCGGTCCGGCTAGACAGATGCGCGCGTCCGGTTCCCGTGCGTGTCCTGAGTACGGGTTACTCGTCGCGGCGAACAATCGGGCACAACGGGCGCCGGGTCCGGCAACTCTTGGTCACCGATTGGCAATACTTATGGGCACTTTCTGTCGATACATGAAGGGAACCGCTGATGACCCAGACTAACGATTCCGCACCTCCAGCGGCGCTTGGATCCAGCGGCGAGTCGCGCTTGGCCGTTATCGGGGGCAGCGGCTTCTACGACATGCCGGGACTTGAAGACCGCGCCGAGGTGGTGGTGGAGACGCCGTTCGGCCCCACGAGCGATCCGATCATCACCGGGCGACTGAACGGGACGCCGGTGGCATTCCTGGCGAGGCATGGACGCGGACACCGGTACCTCCCGACTGAGGTCCCGGTTCGCGCGAATATCTACGCGCTCAAGTCCATCGGAGTGCAGTGGATCATCGCGGTCAGTGCTGTCGGCAGCATGCGTGAAGAACTCGCCCCGCGCGATGTCGTCATTCCGGATCAGCTGTTTGACCGGACAATGCACCGGCCCGGAACTTTCTTTGGTGATGGGATCGTGGCGCATGTGGGTTTCGCTGACCCGTTCTGTCCTCACCTGTCAGCGTCTCTTGGCGATGTTGCGAGCCGGTCGGGCATTACCGCCCACCGCGGGGGGACGTATGTGTGTATCGAGGGACCGCAGTTCTCTTCACGGGCAGAGTCGATGGTCTTCCGCCAGTGGGGCGTCGACATCATTGGCATGACCGCCATTCCCGAAGCCCGACTCGCGCGGGAGGCCGAGATCTGTTACGGCATGCTCGCATTCGTGACCGATTACGACGTGTGGCGCGAGAATGAGGAGGCGGTGACTGTGGAAATGGTTATTCGTAACCTGCAAGCGAATGTTTCGGCGGGGCAGAGGATTGTCACCGAGGCGGCATCGCACGTTCGTCATGACCGGACGTGCCAGTGTGCGTCAGCCCTTCACGGAGCAATCATGACTGCCCCGGACCGCATACCCGAAGCGACCCGCCGACGCCTCGGCCCGATTGTGAGCCGGTACCTGTCGTAGGACGCACGTCACGGCGTGGGGTCGCTTCCGGAACGCTTCCAGCATCGGTGACTTCGGTCTCGATCAGACAGGGCGGTCGTGAACCTTGTAGCCACCATCGACAATCCTAATAAAATAGCTAAACGAACTGTAGTATCTTGGTAGTCGTCTCGGAATGCGGAACGGGTCCGACCACGCAGGGGCATGGGTTGCCAGCCTGCAACATAGCCAGGCCAGGCTTCCCGGGCCTATTTGAAACCGAAAGGATCCTTAGTACTCATGAGCGCCGCGACGATCCTGTGCATTGGAACGGTCGGGATTGATGAGGTCGAGACCCCCGCCTCCCGCGTGGAGAACGTGCTTGGCGGGTCCGCGTCATATTTCGCGGTCGCGGCAAGTGTGGTCGGGTCACAGGCTCAGTTGGTGAGCGTCGTTGGCGACGACTTCCCGGACGCCCACCGTCAGATGCTCGCCGCACGAGGCGCCGACCTTGCGGGGCTAGTGACCCTTCCGGGCAAGTGCTTCAGATGGGGTGGGCGTTACCACGAAGACATGAACCAGCGGGAGACGCTGTACACGGATCTCAACGTCCTGTCGCAGTTCGATCCGCACCTTCCCGATCACTTCCGGGAGGCGCGTTACGTGTTCCTCGCCAATACCGATCCGTCGCTCCAGATCAAGGCGCTTGACCAAGTGCGTGCACCCGATCTGGTGGTTCTCGACTCAATGAACCTCTGGATCAATATCGCTCGGCCGGTCCTGCATGAAGCGATCTCGCGAGTTGACGTCCTTCTGATGAACGACGAGGAGATCCGGCAGTACACCGGCGCGACGAATGTCCTGATCGGTGCGCGGCACATCCTTGAATATGGTCCGCAGGCGGTGATCGTCAAGCGTGGTGAATATGGGGCCGTCCTGGTGCATCGCGAGGGGATGTTCACGTGTCCGGCCTTTCCGGTGGACCACGTCGTGGACCCGACAGGTGCGGGGGATAGCTTCGCCGGGGGGTTCGTTGGCCACCTGGCCCAGACGCGCGACCATTCTCTGGCAAACTTCCGGCGTGCAATCGCTCATGGGTGCGTGGTGGCGTCATTCACCGTTGAGGATTTCAGTACGAACCGACTGGTTTCGGTCACTCCCGAGTCACTGGTGGACCGGTATCGCGCCCTGCGCGACCTGACCCAGTTCGATGATGTGACCCCCGCTCATCCTCCCGTCGGTTCTGTCCACCATGCGCAGGGCGCACCGCACTGACCAACTGATTGGCACGCGCCGGGGTGATTGGGTTGCCCCCGCCACATCGCGGTGAGGCGGTTGCCAACGTTGAAAGAATGAGAGAAGTCCATTGACGAAAGCAAGTGTTCCGCATGACATCAAGGATGCCGCCCTCGCTACCCGCGGGCAGCAGCGCATCGAATGGGCCGCGCAGGACATGCCAGTCCTCGGCTTGGTCCGTGACCGCTTCGAACGTGAGAAGCCGTTCGCCGGAATCCGTCTTGGCGCGTGCCTTCACATCACGACCGAGACCGCGAATCTGCTGATTGCCCTCAAGGCCGGCGGGGCGGAAGTGACCGCGTGCGCGTCGAATCCCCTTTCGACCCAGGATGAGACCGCTGCCGCGCTCGTCGTCGAACACGGCATCTCGGTCTACGCGATCAAGGGCGAAGACGAGGCGACCTACTTCAGCCACATCAGCAAGGTCTTGGACACCAAGCCGAACATCACCATGGACGATGGATGTGACTTGGTCGCCGAAATCCACAAGAACCGGAATGAACTCTTCGAAACGATCATCGGAGGCACGGAAGAGACGACGACCGGTGTCATCCGCCTGAAGGCCATGGAGAAGAACGACGTTCTCCAGTTCCCGATCATCGCGGTGAACGAGGCGGCCACCAAGCATCTCTTTGACAACCGGTACGGCACGGGACAGTCCACCCTTGATGGGGTTGTCCGCGCCACGAACATCCTGCTTGCCGGCAAGGTGATCGTAGTGTGTGGCTTTGGGTGGTGCGGACGCGGGATCGCCATGCGCGCCCGGGGCATGGGCGCGAGCGTGATCGTGACCGATGTGGATCCGACCCGCGCACTTGAGGCGGTCATGGAGGGCTATCGTGTCCTTCCGATCGCTGAGGCCGCCCGTGAGGGAGACCTGTTCCTGACCGTCACCGGCAACATCCATGTCATAGACAAGGCCCACTTCGCGGTCATGAAGACTGGCGCGATGGTTGCGAACTCCGGTCACTTCAATGTTGAGATCAACCTCCCCGGTCTCGAAGAGATGAGCGTCAGTCACCGCAAGGTGCGCGACTTCGTCGATGAGTTCCTCATGCCCGACGGCCGCAAGATCTTCGTCCTGGGCGAGGGTCGGTTGATCAACCTTGCGGCGGGTGACGGGCATCCGGCGTCCGTGATGGACATGAGCTTCGCAAACCAGGCGCTGGCCGCGGAATACATGGTCAAGAACGCCAAGGACCTCAATGCCCACGTCTACGATGTGCCGCTTGACATCGACCGTGAGGTCGCGCGCCTCAAGTTGCACTCTCTCGGAGTGACGATTGACACCCTTACGGCCGAACAGGACAAGTACATAAACTCCTGGGAAGAAGGCACGTAGACCTAACGCACGGCGCACCACCCCTCCTCAGGCATCCGCTTGGTGAGGGGTGTTTCTCTGGGTAGTCGGGAGATGCTGGGCAGTGGCGCCGGTTCCATTCCCAAGCGAAGCGACAAAGGAAAGACGCACGGTGAGCACAACTTTCATGCGCAGCCCCCGGCTGCTCTTCACATCGGAGTCAGTTACTGAAGGGCATCCCGACAAGGTCTGCGACCAGATCAGCGATGCCATTCTTGACCTCTGCCTGTCGCGTGATCGAATGTCGCGCGTCGCCTGCGAGTCGT
>DDYL01000164.1:10301-11301 GCA_002347925.1 Chloroflexi bacterium UBA2235
GGTGGTGCGTCAGGTCCTGACCGACATTGGCTATACGCGACATGAACTTGGCGCTTCGGCACCCGATTCCCAGATCGAAGTGCGTCTCACCGGGCAATCGGCCGACATCGATCTTGGCGTTAGCCAGACCGTCGTCCAGGTCAATGAGCGCAAGGTTGGTGCCGGCGACCAGGGAATGATGATTGGGTTCGCGTGTAACGAAACGCCGGAACTCATGCCTCTCTCGATTGCGTATGCGCACGATCTATGCAGGCGTCTTGCCGAAGTCCGCAAGTCCGGTGCCTTGCCCTACCTTCGTCCGGACGGAAAATCCCAAGTAACCGTCGAGTACTGCGAAGGCAAGCCGGTTAGGGTGGATACGGTCGTGGTGTCTACCCAGCATGACGACGGGATCAGCCAGGCGCAGATCAGCGCGGACATTCGCGCGCACGTCATTGACGTGATTATCGACCCCAAGCACCTTGACGAGGACACGAAATATCACATCAATCCGACCGGGAACTTCGTCATCGGCGGACCGCTCGGGGACTCTGGCCTCACCGGGCGCAAGATCATCGTCGATTCGTATGGCGGGGTGGCTCGCCATGGCGGTGGTGCGTTCTCGGGCAAGGATCCGACAAAAGTCGACCGCTCGGGTGCCTATGCAGCGCGTTATGTCGCCAAGAATGTTGTTGCTGCGGGTCTTGCGGACCGCTTCGAGGTGCAACTCGCTTATGCGATCGGTGTGGCCGATCCGGTTTCCATCAGTTTCGAGACCTTCGGAACCGAGCACGTGGACGAAGAAGTGATCGAAGGCCTCATCCGGCGCCACTTCAACTTGACGCCGGCCGGGATCATTGAGCGGCTAGACCTCCGCCGACCGATTTACCGCAAGACCGCCGCCTATGGCCATTTCGGAAGGCGAGGCGGTGACGACTTCCCTTGGGAGCGGACCGATCTTGCTGCGACCTTGGCAGCCGATGCCGGTCTCCCAGCGCCAGCGGCGGTACCATCGCACTGA
>DDYL01000164.1:11318-25405 GCA_002347925.1 Chloroflexi bacterium UBA2235
GTTCGGTCGGTTTGAGACGATCACCACATGCCGGCGGGTGGCGGGTTGCACCAGGTGGTGTATCCCGACTGCGGGAGTGCCGAGGAGGCTGCCATGCGAATAGTGATTACCGGCGTGGGCGGGTTCGCCGGAAGCCACCTTGCAGACCACTGCCTGGCACGTTCCGAGACCGAGGTTTTCGGTCTTGTGCGGTCCTCTGCCCGTACAGGCAGCGCCCCCCGCACGTCTGGGCGGTTCCGCTTGATCGAGGCCGATGTTCGGAACGCTGGCGCTGTCGACCGGGCAATCGAGGAGTCCAAGCCTGAGATCGTCTTTCATTTGGCAGGGCAGGCATTTGTGCCGGCGTCGTTCGATGATCCTGCCGGGACATTGCTAGACAATGCCGTTGGTCAACTGAACGTGATCCGGGCAATCCTTCGACACGCGCCGACAGCCCGTCTGCTTGTCGTAGGGTCGTGCCTTGAATATGGGCTGGTCCGGCCGGACGAAAACCCGGTCGATGAGAAGGTGATGCTTCGTCCGGCAGACCCCTATGCGGTCAGCAAGGTGACCCAGGACCTGATGGGGTACCAGTACTTCGCATCCAATGACTTGCAGGCAATCCGGGTCCGTCCGTTCAATCACACCGGTCCACGCCAGCGCGATGACTTTGTTGCGAGCCGGTTTGCGAAACAGATCGCTGAAATCGAGGCAAACCAGCGAATTCCTGAGCTGCAGGTTGGCAATCTGTCCGCGGTCCGTGACTTCACCGATGTCCGGGACATGGCCAGAGCGTACTTCCTGGCAGCAACTCGTGGAGTGCCCGGAGAGGTCTACAACATTGGTTCGGGCGCCGGTCGGCGCGTAGATGAGGTCTTGCGCACCCTCGCTGCGTTCAGTCAGGTCTATTTCACCATTCGCGAGGATCCCACACGCCTTCGTCCACCGGACGTGCCTTCCCTGGTGTGCAACTCGGCGAAGTTCCGGGCGCAGACCGGGTGGGAGCCGTTGATCCCGTTTGAACGGACCATGAACGACTTGCTGAACCATTGGCGGTCCGAGATTTCAGGCGTGCAGATTGAAAACTTGGCGCTTGGGGTAGGTGAGAAGCCGCTTTCCGAGGTGATCACCGCCCAGCCGTCACCGACCGACGTCGGCATGGTCAGGCAGGGTGTCTCGTAGGACACCCAGACCGGCCCACGGCTCACTCAATTGGAAAAGAAAAGGACCTATCCCGTTGTGGGGATAGGTCCTTTGCATTCACGTGGACTTACTGGTGTCCGGAGCGCTTAGTGAGTTCCGTGAGACTTCACGTATTCCAGGGCCAGGGCAACCGTCCTGATTTGCTGGGCAGCTTCATCCGGGATTTCAACCCCGTAGTTGTCCTCGAACGCCATGATCAGCTCGACAAGGTCCAGCGAGTCAGCCTTGAGGTCGTCAGTGAACGATGCCTCCAGAACAACCTTTTCCTTATCGACCTTGAGGGTATCGGCGATGATGTCGCGCAACCGTTCGAACGTAATGTCGTCGCTCATAGGGTTCCTCATGGCATTCGGTGCCGTACGGCAGGATTTGGCGTCGGAGCACCGGTCGCCACCCATTAGTATACGACCGGTCGCCGCCCTCAGACCTTTGCGGTCGAGGGCCAAGGGGCAGCACGGTCCCGAAATCGCGCCCGCCACGGCCGGATACTCGACACAGTGCATGCCGATTGTTTGACACTTGGAAGTATGGTTGCTACGGTCACCGCGTCGGACACGTTATCCGATACTCGCGGCGTCACACACCGGGGGGATCGGTGGGTGACGAGTGGCTGGGATGGCCATTTCCGGGGTGCGCGTGGGTGGGATTTGCGCCGACGCCTCAGTGCGGCGTTACTCTTCCCATCTTCGACGTCTCGGCCTCGTGTGCGTCATGCACCGGCGCCTGTCGGGCGTCGGCGGTAGGGGGGACAATGTCGGACGCAGGCATCGACCGCGCCAGCGTACTCGGCCCCGTGGCACCGAGCCACGACCACCTGATCGACGTGGACCCTCCGCTGGGGGTTCCGCGAAGCTTCGAGACGACCGTTAGCCCCCCGGTTTTTAGGGAAACTGGCACCCGCAGCATGTCATTTGACCTCCGGCCATCCCGTCTATCGTCCTTCGACCCCGACGTCGATCAACTCGGGCCAACCGAGATGGACTTGGCTGCATCGCTGGCCCAGTCGGAGCAGGCTTCGCTGACGCCTCCTGTGCTCATTCCGGGTGACGAAACCGAGAGCGATGATGCTGTTCGGCTGTACTTGCGTGAGATCGGACGCGTGCCACTTCTGAATGCACAGACTGAAGTCCAGCTTGCCAAGGCAATCGAGAGAGGGCGACTTGCTGTCGAGGCACTCGCCGACCCCGCTGGTGCTAAGGACCATCGACGTGCCTTGCGCGAGGACGCGGTCGCTGGTGAGCGCGCGCGGGACTACATGATCGAGGCAAACCTGCGACTGGTCGTGAGCATCGCAAAGAAGTACGCCGGCCGGGGCATGTCTCTCCTCGACCTCATCGAAGAGGGAAACCTCGGGTTGATGAAGGCAGTCGAGAAGTTCGACCACGAGCGTGGGTTCAAGTTTTCAACCTACGCGACGTGGTGGATCCGGCAGGCGATAAGCCGTGCAATAGCCGACCAGTCACGGACGATCCGGTTGCCCGTACATATTGTTGAAAAGCTCACCAAGCTTCGTAATGTGATGCCCCGCCTGGAACAGGAACTCGGGCGGGCGCCGAACCTTGACGAGATTGCCGAGGCTGCGGGCATGTCCTCCGAACGGGTTCACGAGATCATGATTGCCTGCCGGGGGACACTTTCGTTGGAAACACCCATCGGCGAGGACGGTGACGCTTCCTTGGGAGATTTCGTGGCCGACCGCGAGATCGAGGATCCAGTTGACACGGCGGCCCGGAACATACTTCGCAAGGAAGTGCACGGCATCCTGTCCGAACTCAGTGACCGAGAGAGGCGCATCCTTGAGCTGCGTTACGGGCTAGGCCTGCGCGATCCGCTGACGTTGCAAGAGATTGGCGTCGAAGTAGGCCTCACACGTGAACGTGTCCGGCAGATCGAATGTGAAGCCCTCGACAAGTTGCGTCTGGCCGTGCGAAGCCAGAACCTTCGCGAGCTTCTTGTCTGACCCGCGGCCGGCCGGGGGTAGAGGCGCATCGCGCGAGGTCGTAGCAAAGCCAGCGATTAGCCGGATACTTCGGTCATGAGACGCTTTCCATGACCGGTGGTCCTACGCGTTCGCAGACTGTCCGGGCCGTACCGGGCGTCGCCCACCATCAGGCGGGGCTCTTCGGCGCGGACACTCCGTTCGAAACTGCACCTCGTGCCAGCGCCACTTCCTCGACAGTCACCAGCGTGATCGACCGGCGTGATTTGCCACTCGCGGCGCGGATGCGTCCACGGACCTTGGACCAGGTGATTGGACAACCACATCTCGTCGGTCCCGGTCGCCCGCTCCGGATCGCGGTGGAGCGGGACCAAGTGCGGTCCATGTTGCTTTGGGGGCCTCCGGGGACTGGGAAGACTTCGCTGGCGTACGTCATCGGCGCCTCGACGAATGCCCATGTTGCCGTCCTGTCTGGCGTGAGCGATGGGGTGGCACATTTGCGACGCATCGTGGCGATGGCGTCCGAACGTCGCCGTGCCGGGCAGCGCACCATCTTGCTCATTGACGAGATTCACCGTTGGTCAAAGTCGCAACAGGACGCGTTGCTGCCACACGTCGAGGATGGCTCGATCATCCTGGTTGGCGCGACGACCGAGAACCCTTCGTTCGATGTGATCGCTCCGCTCCGCTCGCGCATGCGCCTGCATGAGCTGCAGCCGCTCACCAATCTCGACATCGAGACACTGCTCGTTCGCGCGGTTACCGATCCGGTCGACGGTTTTGGGCTTGACCCGGAGTGGCTGGCCGCTGACGCGATGAGCGCGTTGGTCGCCCTCGCTTCCGGTGATGCCCGGCTCGCCCTTACGTCATTGGAATCCACTGTCGAGATGGTCAGGGATGCAGATGGGCAACTCCCGGACCGCATCACTGCCGAACATGTTGGCGAGGCGACGACGCGCCGACAGGTGCGATACGACCGCGACGGTGACGACCACTACGACACAATCTCGGCGTTCATCAAGAGTGTTCGCGGGTCGGATCCCGATGCGGCCGTGTTCTACCTCGCAAAGATGATCCGGGCGGGTGAGGATCCGAGGTTCATCGCACGGCGCCTGATGATCCTGGCAAGCGAGGACATCGGCAACGCCGAACCTCAGGCGCTTGTCGTCGCAACCTCGGCCGCACTTGCCGTGGAACGCATTGGCATGCCGGAGGGTGGGTACGCACTCGCACAAGCGACCACCTTTCTTGCGTCCGTTCCCAAGAGTAACCGCTCGGCGGCAAGCCTCTGGGCGGCACAGGCGGCGATCGAAGGGGGAGCGAACCTGGAGGTGCCTCCACACCTGAGGGATGGACACGGACCGCCCCGGGTTTCGGCCGGAAGCCGGGGTCCATACGTGTACCCGCATGACCATGACGGCGCGTACGTCGAACAGCAGTACCTACCAGACGGGGTAGGCGGGGGCTTCTACGAACCGAGTGATCGAGGCGTGGAGGCCCGGTTGCGCGCGCACCTGGATGGCCTGCACAGCCCCATGTCACGCCGGATGGTCTGACCGACTGCGCCGCCTATTGACGTTTGCGGGAACTACGCCTACCATCGGTGTCATGTCGGGCGATCCATGCACCGTCCCTGACGGAGCGCAGCGTTCCCGAACTTCCTAATTTGGTCCTCGGACCGAGATGGAACCAAGGAGCGGCACGGAACCTCGTGGGGTACCGTTTGACATTCGCGTGGACACCCGCTTTGCGGGATCGGGCACCTTCGAAGGAGGATTGCAGGTGGTAGCCGAGAGATCAGAATTGCAGACCCGTGAAGACGGGTTTTCGCGCCGGACCCTCTGGCGTCGCGCCGGGACCGGAGCGGTTGTTGCCGGAGCATTCATTGCGGGCAGTCCCGCTTCCATGGCTTTCGCAGCCCCTGCGAACCAAACTGATGCGACCACGCTTCGATTGAATGCGGGTAGCGAACCAGACACCATCGATCCCCAGAAGGCGTCCTTCGTCGGTGAGATCGACAAGATCATGCGGGTGTTCCGCAACCTGCTTCAGTTCGACAAGACGAATACCTTGGTTCCGGACCAGGCAGCAGCTTTGCCGGTAGCTTCAGATGGTGGCAAGACGCTGACGTTCACCTTGAAGTCTGGCCTCACGTACTCCGACGGCAAGGCGCTCACCGCCAAGGACTACGAATACGGTTGGAAGCGTCACCTCGACCCGGCGGTTGCCGGAGACTATGCCTCCCTCGGGTACATCATCAAGGGTGCCGAGGCGTACAACAGCGCCGACCTCAAGAAGACATCTGCGGACGACCTCAAGAAGTTGCGTGACGCCGTTGGTGTGAAGGCACTGAACGACACCACCATCGAGTTCAACCTGACCGACCCTGCACCATGGTTCATGTCGGTGCTTGCGACCTGGTGCGGATTGCCGTCGCGCGAAGATCTGGTCACCAAGGGTGGTGAGACGTGGACGGAACCGGCAACCTACGTTGGGAACGGTCCGTACATCCTGACCCAGTGGGAACACCAGAACCGCATGCAGTTCAAGGCGAACGCGAAGTTCAACACGGGCGCACCGCCGATTGAGACCGTCGACTACGCGATGATCAATGAACCCGCGGTGGCGTTCGCGGCGTACCTGAATAACGAACTTGATGCGACTGGTGTTCAGCGGGAAGACAAGGCCCGGGTCGACGGCGATCCGGTCCTATCCAAGGAATTCCACCAATTCGCCGGTAGTTGCACCTATTACGTTGGGTTCAACAACATCGTCAAGCCGTTCAACAATCCCAAGGTGCGTCAGGCACTTTCGGCCGCCGTTGACCGAGGCGGGTTCGTCAAGAATATCCTTGGCGGCCAGGGTATTCCGGCACGTCAGTTCCTTCCGCCCGGATTCCCGGGATACTTCGAGTACGAACTCGAGGAACAGGTGTACAACCCGGAACTTGCGCAGAAGCTGCTTGCGGATGCTGGATACCCGTTCGCGAAGGGGTTCCCGCAGGTCAAGCTGTCTTACAGTTCCAACGCCCGCAACAAGGCGCGCATGGAAGCCTTGGCGGACAGCCTACGCAAGGTTCTTTGGATCGACATCGTGCTTGATCCCATTGAGTCCCGTGCCTACACCGCCCTGCTGAAGAAGCAAGAGACGACGCCACCGATGTTCGTCGCAGGGTGGTGCCAGGACTATCCGGATCCGCAGAACTGGTACAGCCTCGTGTTCACCTCGAATTCCTCGATCGACCACACTTCGTGGAAGAACAAGGAATATGATCGCCTGTGCGACCTTGGCGACAAGGAACTTGACGTCAAGAAGCGTACCGATTACTACCGTCAGGCGGCCCAGTTGCTTCTTGCGGAGGCACCCGTGGCGTTTTTCTACCACAGTGTCGCGTGGAGCCTCATTAAGGCGCGCATCCAAGGCTACCGTGAGGATCCTCTCGAGTACTTCCTCGGCGAACACGACCTTTACAACCTGAAACTCAGCAGCTAGTCAACTGCGCGCGTTGGAGGGTGGCCCGATTGTGGTCACCCCCTTTCACTCGGCCGGACCTTTGTGGTCCGGCCGTTCCGTTTCCTAGCCCCGGTTCAGCCAGGAGGCGGGGCGGACGGTCCCGAGGCAGGTACCTCCCGGATTTTCAGTTCCACCGGCCCCACCTTCCCGCGGAGCCACGCGATGCCCTCCCGGGCGGAGTGACCCATGAGCCCGAGCCTTCCGAACACCGCCTTTTCGAGGCCGGTCTTTCCCTCGGTCGCCCGAGAAGCCAGCCAGACAACCGTCCGGGCCGGCACCTCGGGGTCGGTCCCGATCAAGCGCAGCACCACACGAAGCGCGCGGAGTTTGGAGCCAAACCCCGTAATTGCCTCGGTTTCGGTCATGAAGTCGGTCCGCATCAGTCCCGGGTTGAATGCATGTATGCCAACCCCGGTTGCGCGATACTCCGACGCAAGTGCGAGTGTGAAGGCGCGGACCCATGCCTTGCTTGCCCCGTACGTTGCCAGATAAGGGACGACCTGGCGATCTCCACGGCCTAGGATGTTGATCAGCCTTCCCTGTCCGCGGGGAACTAGATATCTGAGTGCAACGAGGCTTCCGTGGTAGGTGCCGAGAACATTTGTGTGAACCACGCCGGTGAACGCGTGAGGATGCAAGGCCATCGAAGGGCCATAAGGCGCGGTGATGCCGGCATTATTCACCCATACGTCTAGGTGGCCATGCCAGCCGTTTGCGGCCTTGCCAAGTGCTTCGACTTGGGCGAGGTCGGCCACGTCGGCGGCCATGCCTCGAACACGCGCCAGATCTCCGCAGGCGGCGCCGAGGGACGCAACGGTCTCGTTCACCGCCGCCTCGCGCCGGGACGCAATCATCACCGAAGCGCCGGAATTTAGGAATTCGCGTGCAATGGCCAAACCCAGTCCCTTGGTCGCGCCGGTGACCACGGCCACCTGACCGGAAAGAACGGCATTTGCTCGGACCCCTGATGTGTCTTGCGCGACGCCACGCCCTGTCATTGCGCTACTCCCTGCTGGATCCGGGTTGTCGAATGGTAGCCAGTGGTGTTTTCGACTGGTGTGAAGCCTTCATCTTGGTGGCAATGACAGTCTCCGGGTACGCTACGCGGTGCCAAGTGCGACGTGGGGGGTTGACACGTTTTCGGTGACGCCCACATGACTCGCCCAGAAGGAGAGGCAACGAATGGTCGCGTTGCAGGGGTCCGGTACTGATGAAGGATCAGGGGCATTTGTCAGTGCCTCGCCGGTTCGCGGGAACGATTCCGAGTCATTCGGCAACCTCGTGATCTTTGCCGGCATCCTGTTTAGCGCCGCCTTCACTGGCCTCATCTGGTTTGCGAGCGGCCGTTTGCAAGCGATTAGCCATCTGCCGGACCAAGGGGCGTCGTGGTACTTCTGGATCCTTCCAGAGCCGACGTTCTGGTCGCGCACAACGGCTTGGGGGTTCTACGCCGCGCACCAGATCGCCCAGTGGGCATTGATTTACCACGCACAGGTTCGCGTCCGGAAATACACTCGCGGGCTACATCCGGTGAACGTTGCGGCGCTTGGAATGAATGCCGGTTTCATAGCCCTGCATTTCGTACAGACCCACATCTGGTACGACGGTTTGGCGCAGGACGTCTCCATCTGGAGCGCATTAGGGTCGGTGGCCATCCTGCTGATCTGGGTCCTGCTGATGGAGAACGACCGCCGGGGCCTCTTCTTCGCCAAGCCTTTGCCCTTCTCTCGTCGGCTCATCCAATTTGCCCGCAGATACCACGGCTATTACTTCTCCTGGGCCATCGTCTACACCTTCTGGTACCACCCGATGGAGGCGACCAGCGGGCACCTGATCGGGTTCTTCTACATGTTCCTGCTGATGGTGCAGGGGAGCCTGTTCCTGACCCGAATGCATGTGAACCGGTGGTGGATGGTGTTACTCGAAGTCACAGTACTCATCCACGGTGCCATCGTCGCCTACTGGCAGGAGACGGGGATCTGGCCGATGTTTGCCTTTGGGTTCGCCACCATGTTCGTCGTGACCCAGATGCACGGCCTGGGCTTGTCTCGAATCGCCAGGGCTGGGATTGGAGGCGTCTACGTTGCGGCGATGTCGATGGTCTATGCCGACCGGGGACTCGCCCAGTTGAATGAGGTCGTGCGGATCCCGACGATTGACTACCTTGGTGTGGTGCTGTTGGCAGGGATCCTCTGGGTCGTCATGAAGTTTGCGACCCGTCCCCATGCGGATGCGTTGGACACGGCATCGGGACTGGCGTGACGCCTCCTACCCTGTAAGGTTTCTGAGCAAGGTACGTCTTGCATTCGTCGCGGAGTGTGCTTCCATGTTGCAGTTTGTCTTTCGGCGGACCCTCTGGATCATTCCCGTCCTTATCACGATCTCGCTGATCACATTCGTGATGATGAAGTCAACTCCGGGTGGGCCCTTTGACGTGACGTCAAGTGGCCGGGACATGCCCAAGGAGACGCAGGAACTCCTGATGAGGCGCTACCACCTGGACGAACCGGATTGGAAGCAGTACCTAATCTATATCGGCGCGTGGCCGACCGGCAATGACGCCGCGGGGGCGCCGATCTTCAAGGGTGTCCTTCAGGGAGACCTTGGTCCTTCGTACCAATACAAGGGCCGTGGGGTGACGGACATCATCTTCGCCCCGCCTTCGGTTGGCGGATCCCTATGGGAAAGTCGTTTCGGGCGGACTGCCACCCTCGGGATATTTGGATTCGTCTTCGGCGTGGCCTTGGGTCTGCCCCTGGGCATTCTTGCGGCCGTGCGTCACAACACGTGGCTTGACTACGTCAGTCTATTCGTGTCAACACTCTTCGTCTCAACCCCTGGGTTTGTGCTCGCTATTTTCCTCATGATCATCTTTGGTCTGTGGCTGAAGTGGCTGCCGATCGCGGCGCGCACGTGGAATACGTGGCAACCGTGGCTGCTCCCATCCTTCTGTCTTGGTGTCGGCCTCTCGGCATTCATCGCACGCCTCACCCGCGCGACGATGCTTGAAGTGTTGCGTCAGGACTACATCCGCACCGCCCGTGCCAAGGGCTTGGCCCAGAACCTCATCCTGATCCGCCATGCGCTTCGCAACTCGATGATCCCTGTCGCCACCGTACTCGGACCTGCCCTTGCTGGTCTGGTGACCGGGAGTTTCTTCATCGAGTCGATGTTCAGCTTTCCCGGGATGGGACGCATGTTCGTCCAGGCAATCGGGCAGCGCGACTACTCGGTCATCCTGGGGACGACGCTCTTATACGCCGGATTGATTGCAGTCGCAAATCTCACCGTAGACATTGTGTACGCCTGGCTTGATCCACGCATTTCGTACAAGTAGGACATCTGCGTGTCTGCACTTGTCAAACTTTTTCCCCCTAGTTGCAAATGACCGTTCTGATTGGAACCATTCGGATATGACTCAGTCAGTCGCAGGCAGGCAAGCGGTATCTCCGCGTGCGTCGGCAGCCGCGCTTGGAATGAGGGTGACCAAGCCTCGTGGCCTTTGGTCCGATGCGTGGGCAAGGTTGCTCAAGAACCGTATGGCGATTGTCGGTCTCGGAACAATCTGTTTCTTCGCCGTCATCGCGATCTTCGCTCCGATCTTCGCGCCGTATTCGATGAATGACCAGTATCACGAAAAGGTCTATGTCGGTCCGGTCTGGCAGACGGGGGATTGGTCGTTCATTCTCGGTACGGACGCCGTTGGGCGCGATGAACTCAGCCGGCTGATCTGGGGTTCGCGCATCTCCTTGATAGTCGGCTTTGTTCCGGTTGCAATCCGCCTCGTGTTCGGTGGGGTCATTGGCATTGTCTCCGGTTTCATCGGTGGGCGCCTTGATAACTTCCTGATGCGGATTGCCGATGTCTTCTACGCAATCCCTGACATTCTCTTCGCGATCATCATGTCGGCGTCGTACCGCGATACGTGGTTCGGCCAGCAAATGGGTGGACTCCTGCTCCTTTTCAGCGCGCTCGCGATCTTTGGATGGGAGGGTCTTGCACGTCTCATCCGTGGACAGGTGCTCTCTCTGAAACAGAAGGAGTTCATTGAGGCAGCGCGAACGCTCGGGGCCACCGATGCGCGGATCATGTGGAAGCACATCGTCCCGAACACGCTTGCCCCGGTGATCGTCTCACTTGCATTTGGCGTGCCTTCGGCAATCATTGGGGAAGCCGGGCTATCCTTCATTGGATTGGGGGTGCGTCCGCCTACTGCGTCGTGGGGAAACATGCTGCAGGACGGTCTTTCTTCAATCTACAGTCAGACGACCTTGATCATTGCTCCGGCACTTTGCGTGGCACTACTTCTGCTGGCGTTCACGTTCCTCGGCGATGGCCTCCGCGATGCCCTTGACCCCCGCATGAAGCAGTAGCTTCGCGCGCGCGGTCAACTGCCATTGAACCTTGTACAGTTTCCCGACGACATGCGACTTTACGCCGGCACGACGCAAGGTGTTTTCAAGGTCAATCCGGACAACGGTATCGTGACCAGGCTAGGCCCTCTCGACACAAGCGTGGAGGCGGTGGCGGTTCAAGGGGACACGATCCTCGCGGCGATCACTCCCGATTACGGCATGCCCATGCGGACACCGCTGCATCCATCACATGGCCGTGGTGTCATGCGCTCGACTGATTCCGGCCGTCACTGGGCACCTTGTGGTGGCCTGTTGGACGGGGCGCAGGTCACCGCACTTGCGTGGGGTGCGGGAGGCTTCATCGCTGGCACCGACCCGGCATCGATCTTGCACAGTTACGATCTTGGCGCCACGTGGGCCGAAGGCACGCCACTCTCTGGCCTGGCCGGGGCGTCACGCTGGGACTATCCGCTTCCTCCCCACACCGCGCACGTCATGACGATCGTGCCTCACCCGACCCGTTCGATGATCCAGTACGCCGGAATCGAGGTTGGCGGGGTGGTCATGTCTTCAGATGGCGGCTGCAATTGGCACGAGATTGGCGCGACGGATCCCAGCGCGTCGGTACACCCAGACATCCACGGCCTCGCAATCTGTCCGGGTGCCCCGCACGTCATGTATGCCGCTACGCCTGACGGGATCTACGTGTCAGAGACGGCAGGGGCAACGTGGGCTTCCCGGTCGAACACGCTGGATCCCCTTTATTGTCGGGCAGTCGCCGCCCACCAGACTGACCCGGACATGGCAATCACTGTGGCAACTTGGGGCGCTAGCGGCTTCTTTGGACGTGAGGCGCACCGGACTGGCGCGAGGGTGATGCGCACTGTCGACCGGGGCCTAACGTGGACGCAGGTTCAGGGACTCCCGGAGCACTTCCAACCGACCCCGGCCCTTGTTGCAGATCCGCTAGTGACCGGACGATTCTTCCTTCCGCTGTTTTCCGGTGAGCTATACGTCTCGACCGACGACGGCGCAACGTGGGAACTCCTCGTTGAGGGAATCCCCACGATGCTCAGGTTGATCGCTGCCTGATGACAAGGACGCACGTGCAATGCGTCTGACGTTCCTTGGGACCGGAACGAGCCATGGCGTGCCAATGATCGGGTGCCAGTGCGATGTATGCACTTCTCCGGATCCAAAGAACCACCGTCTTCGCACATGCCTGCTGATCCAGCACGACGGTACGAACGTGGTGATTGATACGGGTCCGGAGTTCCGGTTGCAGGCACTGCGCGCGCGTCTTGACCATCTGGACGCGGTGTTGCTGACCCACGCGCATAGCGATCACATCATGGGTCTTGATGACGTCCGGGCATTCAACATGCGGCAAGGAACATCGATGCCGGTCTACGGGTCCCCCGCAACACTTGGGGAAGTGCGTCATCGGTTCAGTTACGCGTTCACCGACGGGCCGGAGGGTGGAGGCAAGCCGAAAATCGAACTGTGTCCCGTGGACACTCCGTTCACTCACGGTTCCCTCAGGATTACGCCACTGGACGTGAGGCATGGGCGGGAAATAGACATCGTCACGGCATTCAGGGTCACCGCACCAGACGGCGGTCCGTCATTTGCCTATGTGACCGATACCAATGGCATTCCACCGAAGGCGATGGCCGAATTGCGGGGCCTTGACGTACTGATCCTTGACGCCCTCAGCCCAAACCTGTCTCCCACCCATTTTTCATTGACCGAGGCGGTTTCAGTCGCCCAAGAACTTGCCGCTACGCGAACCCTGTTCACGCATATGTCGCACGCACTTGAGCACGAGCGCACCAATGCGTCACTGCCGGCGACTTTTGCTCTGGCGTATGACACCCAGGTCGTTGAACTCGGCTGACGGACCGGTACGGCCGGGGATTAGCGTAACGCTCACGGTTGCCTCCTCGGCTTGGCGCTACCTGACGCACTTTCGGAGGATGCGCGCGACATCGGTGGTCGACGTCCCCGGCACGTAGAGGGTGCGACCGGGTGCGGTGCCCTTTGCCAGTGGCCGACCGACGAGATTGATCGTCGACGTTGCTCCGAACTCGGTTCTACCGAGTGGTGCCTTGCCTTGGCGGATGTCGTAGCGCCGGAAACTCTTCCATGCCCACGTCGTCCCGTTGTTTATGGCCACACCATTTGTGGTGAATACATAGCGGAGGGGGAGCATGAGGATTGCGGCAAGCGCCGCGACGCCGGCGGGCTGTGTGCCCGGCAGGAACCACTGGTCTTCGGTGCCAGGCAGGCTGCCAAGCACGATATAGAGCAGCAGGATGATTCCCTGTGTGCGGTGCACCATGAGGCGCTGCATCCAGGTGAGGCGTACTTCGAGCAGCAGTTCACCCGGACGCTTGGGGGCAAACGGCAGCCACGCCTTCATGAGCATGAATGACAACAGGAAGCTGACGAAGCTGCTGCCGATCAGGGGTTGCCAGTCTGTCTGCATTCGGTGTGACCCGATTATAATCGGGAGTAGCCGGCCGTCTCCGCCGATCTTGCGCCTGGCCGGGCACATGGGGAACCACAACTATGTCCGGCCACAGCAAATGGGCTCAGATCAAGCGCCAGAAGGGCGCGAACGACACAAAGCGCGGGCAGATCTTCACCAAGCTTGCCCGTGAGATCACCATCGCAGCCCGCCAGGGCGGCGGCGATCCGGACACGAACTTCCGGCTTCGCTTGGCGGTACAGCGTGCCCGTGGCATGAACATGCCGGCCGACAACATCAACCGGGCAATCGCCCGAGCGACGGGTACCGGCGACGACGGAAGCTCGCTCGATGAGGTCATTTACGAGGGATATGGCGCCGGTGGCGTCGCGATTTTCGTGGAAGTGCTGACCGATAACCGTAATCGCACGGTTGCCGAACTTCGGAACGTGTTCACGCGGGGCGGGGGCAATCTGGGCGAATCTGGTTCGGTGGGCTGGATTTTCGAACCTCGAGGCCTTCTGGTGGTTCCGATCAATGGCGCAGACGTTGATGAACTCAGTCTCCTGGCAATCGATGCCGGAGCGGTGGATGTGAACCCAGACGAGACATCGGTGGAAATCTACAC
>DDYL01000164.1:25421-25779 GCA_002347925.1 Chloroflexi bacterium UBA2235
ACCGCCGACCGGGTATTCGTCCCCAAGACCCAGGTGACGCTGGATGTCGAGAAGACCACGCAAGTGCTTCGGATGGTCGAACGCCTCGAGGATCTCGACGATGTGCAGAACGTCTACAGCAACATCTGCCTGACGCCGGAATTGCTCGCGACCCTTGCGGCCTAGCGACNNACCATCGCCGCGACCAGTGGTGGAGCGCCGATTGCGGAGCCCGTGCCAAACGTCACGCCAAAGGCTGTTGCGCAGGGCCCGCTCTCGCCAACTGAGGTAGGTGACGCGGTCGTGATCGGGTTCGATCCTGGGATTGCGACCACCGGCTACGGTGTGGTTTCAGGGTCGTCGCGCGGTGACGGCAGGT
>DDYL01000161.1:0-4736 GCA_002347925.1 Chloroflexi bacterium UBA2235
GTCGCTGCAGGAAGCACGCCGGCGCCCCGGACCGCCTCGAGGACATGCCACAGCATGGTTCGGCCAACGACAGGATGCAAGACCTTATGGAGGGACGATCGCATCCGGGTGCCTGACCCGGCGGCGAGGACGATTGCAGTGACCGTCTCGCGGGGCGGGGACGAATGCGACGCTTCTGCACCGTCTGCAAGCACCGAGCTCATGCGTCAATCCAGCCGAATGGGGATTTGGGAGCAACGCGGTGGGCGGGAAAGGCCATCCCCNNCCGGCCGGGCTGGGGCGCTAGGATTCGAACCTAGGATGCAGGATTCAAAGTCCCGTGCCTTACCGCTTGGCTACGCCCCATCTGGGGGCAGCGTACCGTCCGGCACCGCAGACTGTCAATCGCCTTCCGACCGCACTGATGTGTCATTATGTTTCTATACTTGCAAGCTTACCGGGTGAAGCTCGAAAAACCGAGATGGCGGTGGTCGGGCGCGAAGCGATGACTGTCTCGGCCACCTCTGACGCTTCATCATCACTGTGAACCAGCGCGAAGAAGGTGGAACCACTCCCCGCCATCACCGGGCGCGCCGTCCCGGCAGCCAGAAGCAGGTCACGAGCAACCTCAGCCTCCGGGGCTACCTGCAAGGCGATGGCTTCCAAATCGTTGAACGGCGCGGGCATCCGGTTGCGGTCTGCCGGCGTGCAGGCGGATAGTTCCCGGAACCACGACGCGGTTCGGTCCTGACCTTCCGACCACCGTGCCTGCGGATACGCGCGGTAGACCGCTCCGGCACTGATGCCCACAGGGGGCTTCACGAGGACGAATCGTGCCGAACCGAGGTGCGGGGGGAATTGCAACGGTTCGAGAAATTCCCCTCGTCCGGTCACGAGGGCAAGCGGACTTGTGCCAAGAAAGAATGGAATGTCTGACCCCAACGTGGCACCGATCTCCTGGAGGCGCGCACGTGGGTAGCCAAGGTTCCACAGGGTATTCAGCGCAAGCAGGGTCGATGCGGCATCACTGCTTCCACCACCCAGGCCGGCGGCCACCGGGATACGCTTGACCAGTGTCAGCGAGGCACCTGTCCGCAAACCGGCCGCCTTGCGCAAGGCCTCGGCGGCGCGCCAGACAAGGTTCTCCGGTGTCTCCAGGTCGGGGTCGGAACAGGACAGACTGATGGATGGTGACCCCTCCACCGTGATCGTGTCGACGAGGTCCAGCGCGAGAAAGACTGACCGGAGTTCGTGGAAGCCGTCATCGCGGCGCCGGACGACTTCCAGGGTGAGGTTCAGTTTTGCGGGGGCGGGGATTTCGATCCGGCCCGGTGTGTCCGACACAATCATGGCGTCAAAGCGTATCCGTTTACCCCATCGCCATCGTGGTCTCCACCGGCTTGCGTCACGCGTCTCGTATCCGGACACTGGGACGCTGACACACGGAAGGAAATGCGGTGGGTGAGATGCATGACTGGACGCGCTTGCCTTTCGGACAGGGAACGGCGGTCGAGCAGATCGCGCGAACGGACGCACTCACCGCTGCCGTGGCGCGAGGCGAGTGCGGACCCACGCTTCGATGGTACGGCTATGTCGGCTGCACCGTGATCCTTGGGGTCGGACAGCCAGACACGATTGTCCGGACGGATCTGGTTTCAGATCCAAGCGCACCCCTGATCGCCAAACGATCGTCAGGAGGCGCCGCGGTCCTTGCGGATGCGTCGTTCCTGGCGCTTGACGTGATCGTTCCTTCAACCTCTCGACATGCCGGACATGACGTGGTTGAGGCGTACCGTTGGCCCGGCGAGGCGTGGCGTCGGGCGATCAGTCGTGTCCGCACAGATCGGGGCCACCTTGCCGAAGAGACCGACGCCCGCATCAGTGTTGTTCCGGTTGCCCTCGCCCGAATTGATCGAGCAGCTGTCCAGACGAGTCCAGCGGGCACGCCGGAACGGTGGCGCGAATCAGTCTGTTTCGGAACCCTGTCCCCATACGAGGTTGCGTGGCAACGCAACGTGGACGATCCGGACGGCCTGCCTGTAAAACTTGTCGGACTTTCTCAGATCCGTCGGCGCGGTGTGGTCCTCTATCAGATCGGTGTCCATTCGGGGTTCGACGCGATGGTCATGGCGAGGGCCCTTGCGGTCGAAGTGGCACACGAGGAGGAGGTCGCGTCCGTTCTGCGAGACCGGATCGGGCACCTTGGCGAACTCGGACTCACCAAGGCGGACTGGCCCGACCTGATGTCTGCGGTCGAAACCGAACTCCTGAAGGCCGATTGACAGGTAGTCACCAAACGATCAGTTGGTAGAGGCGAGGCACGAAGATAACCGCACCGATGAGGACGGATCCGACGACACCGACAAGGACTGCCCCAGCCGCGACATCCTTGGCGGTGCGTGCAAGCGGGTGCGTCTCACGCGTGACCAGATCGACACACGCCTCCACCGCGGTGTTGACCAGTTCCAACGCGATCACCAGGGTGATGCACAAGAGGATGGCGAACCACTCGGCGGTGGCAAGACCCAGGAAGGTTCCTAGCCCGACCACCATTGCCGCGACTGCACTGTGTATTCGGAGGTTCGGCTGGGTCTGCCATGCATGCGAGATTCCGTCTCTGGCGTGACCGATGGCGATTGACCACCGACGCAAGGACGGCCCCGGCGGCACCCCGCGAGGCGAAGACGGCTTGACCGGGCCAGACGGACCCTCGTTCCCGCGGAAGGCACCCGACCGGGGAACCTCGGTCACTACCGCCCGGCGAGGCGGACCTCCAGACATCGGTTTAGTCCTCGGTACTGGTCGGAGGACGCCCGAGGCCGACGATAGCAAGGGCGTCTTCCTCAGCGGCGCGCATGACCCGCTGGTCCTCGTCGGTCTCATGATCGTGGCCGAGGAGGTGCAGGATTCCGTGGACAACAAGGTATCCGGCCTCGCGGGCTAGACCGTGCCCGTACATGTCTGCCTGGTCAATGACGCGGGGTACGGACAGCGCGACGTCCCCGATGAACGTCGACGCGGATGGGTCACCAGCGGAAAACGAGAGGACATCGGTCGCGTAATCGTGACCCCGGTACGTCCGGTTCAAACGTCGCAAGGTCTCGTCATCCGAAAGCAGGATGGCAATCCCGGCGGGGGTTGTTCGGCCGGTGGAGTGCAGGACGGAGGACGCAACGGTCGTGAACCAGGCGTCGTCGAACTGGAAGGGAACCTCGCGTACCACCGTGACGCGGGCAAGCAGCGACGGTGTGCGACGCGGGCCCGGCACGGGTGCACGGCGCCACGGGGCCGCGCGACGAGACATCGGTCGCATTTCAGGCCTCACGTTCCTGCAACTCTCCGCCCCGTCGTCCAAGGACGGAAAGCTCCGCATCTGCACCATCGGCGTAGTCGAGACGCCGGTGGTACACGCCCCGCAACTGCTGGACAAAGGACCGTTTGACGATGTCCAGGTCGCGCAACGTGAGGGTACTGTCGTCGAGTTCGCCCTCGAGGATCCGCTCATTCACGGCACGCTCGACGAGGTTCTCGAGACTGTTCGCCGAACGGTTCGAAGCCGCCCGGACGCTCGCCTCGACGGTATCCGCAAGCATGACAAGCGCGGTTTCCTTGCGTTGGGGCCGGGGACCTGGGTAGCGGAAGGCGCGCTCGTCCACCGTATCGGCACCGGCCACCTTGAGGGCTTCCCGGTAGAAGAACCCCGCGAGGCGCGTGCCGTGGTGTTCGACAATGAAGGCTTGCACCGCGACCGGCAACCGGTATTCGCGGGCCAGTTCCAGACCGTGGATCACATGATCGATGATCGCGGTTGCGCTTGCGTCGGGGGAAAGTCGGTGGTGGATGTTGTCACCGTCGAACTGGTTCTCGACGAAGTAGTACGGTCGTCGCAACTTCCCCACATCGTGGTAGTAGGCACCAACGCGTACGAGGAGGGAATCGACCCCGATCTGCTCGGCGGCGCGCTCAGCCAGATTCCCGACGAGGATCGAGTGATGGTAGGTTCCGGGCGCCTCGGTAAGGATGCGCCTGAGCAATGGCTGACTGGGATGCGCGAGTTCGAGCAGCTGAAGCATCGTCGTGACGCCGAACACGCTTCCGACCAGGCTGAAGCTTCCCATCGTCAGGACCGCCGAGAGGACGCCGTCGACGGCGGCACCGGATGCAATGTTGAGGAGTGCCTGGCTATCGAGATCCGAACTGAGCAACCGGAACGCAAACGCGACGGCAAGGTTCGTGACGGCGACGGCAAGACCGGCAATGAAGAAGGCATTCAGGCGGTCGATACGGCGGGCCGCGATGGCGCCGACGATGCCCTTGGCAAGGAACAGGATGACGAGTTCGAACGAGTACCCGGTGATCGGCGCGAGCAGTGCCGCCTGTACGACGGCAACCAGGACGGCCAACGGGGCGTCAAGCAGGTTGGAGACCAGCATGATTGCGACGGCCGATGGGAAGGCGTACGCGACCCACGGCTGACCCGGGATGGCCAACCGGGCCGCGACCATCGATCCAACAAGGACAACCCCGATCAACGCAAGGCGGCGGGGTCGAAGGAGGATGTCTCCGTACAAGGTTCCCAACGCGACTGTGAACAGGGTGACGATGACCGCGCCGTAGAGGGAGACCCCGGCGAGACCTAAGGCATCGAATGCGCGCGTTCCAAGGCCGAGCGCCTGCAACTTCTCGGCGTCCTCAGGCGTGATGACATCGCCGGCACGGACGATCACCTCACCCGGTTCGATCGTGACCGAGACCGG
>DDYL01000161.1:4849-11829 GCA_002347925.1 Chloroflexi bacterium UBA2235
GCACGCAGCCGCTCCCGGACGTTCTCATCCAGGACCCGCAAGGCCTCGCCGACCGTCACACGCCAGTCGGCATCATCCATTGACATGATTGCGTCCACAGCCTCACTACTGAAACCTGCCTCAAGGCGGATGACCATGAGGCGACGCTGTTCCGGCAGGAGGAGTGTGTCGGCCTTTACGGCCGAGAGGTTCCGCAGGAGGTCGGCGGCGCGGCCGCGGAACTGACGGAGAAGGTTGCTGTCGTAGTCGTAGATTGCAGGGCTCTGGGCAGACGCCTGATCGCGGCCGATGCGGGTGCGCGTCTGACTGACGAACGTGACACGCCTCGGTGCCCGCACCGATTCGACGACGGTGTCTCCCGGCTTGACCGGAGTACGTCCCGGCGAAGATTGCCAAGCGAGGACCGTCAGCGAGGCGAGAAAGAGAGTGAGGGCGAACCCGACGGCATACGCACGGCGACGCCAAGCCTCCTGCACGATGGTGCGCGGTGGCCGGAAATTGATGATGTTGGTCTCCGGGTCATCCCCGGCGGGATCGATCACGGGAAGTTGGGCTTGCAGCCGACGTTCCCACGGTAGCCACATCGCCGCTGTCTCGCTCGCGAAGTGTCACGATGCGCGACCGGCGCACCTGTTTCGGGGTTTGGTGACCTGCACGGTAACCCGGCAGCACCATCTCTCCGGTGGATTGTTCCACACCTACGCGACTTTCGAAGAATCAGGGCTCCGGAACAGTCCGTTGATCAACCGGGAGGCCATCCGAGTTGACGTCCGCCCAGGACGTGAAAGTGCAGGTGCGGAACGCTCTGGCCACCGTCGGCACCATCATTCACCACCAGACGGAACCCGTTGGCGACAATGCCGGCCTCCCGCGCAACCTCGTTCGCAACCTGCACAAGCCGGCCTGCCAGACCAGTGTCGTCTGGACCGAGTGCCGACATGCCGACTATGTGGCGAACCGGGATCACCAGGATATGGACGGGTGCCTGAGGTGATACATCGT
Organism: Chloroflexi bacterium UBA2235; assembly: GCA_002347925.1. Taxonomy (GTDB): domain Bacteria; phylum Chloroflexota; class UBA11872; order UBA12225; family UBA12225; genus UBA12225. The sequence continues at coordinate 5,852 of DDYL01000161.1, forward strand.
GGAACGCCACGACCTCATCGTCCCGGTACACGGTGCGGGCGGGAATCTCGCCGTGGGCAATCTTGCAGAATATGCAGGGCGATGCGGGCATCGGCATTCCTCCGTGTTCTTGGCCCGAAGTCCGGGCAGGATCCGTCAGTTCGCGTGCACCGCAAGGGTGACGGCGGCAATGGCGGCGGTTTCGCTTCGAAGGATCAGGGTTCCCAGCGAAACGGCTTGCGCGCCGGATGCTACCGCGAGGTCTACTTCGGTCGCGGAAAACCCACCTTCGGGACCGATGTAGAGAAATACCGGGGCGCCGGTCATGTGTGCCAACCGAACTGGTGCCAGAAAAGGAACGGTCCGCTCGTCCTCCCAGCAGATCACCCTGCACCCCGGACCTGAATGCGTCGACTGAAAGTTCAAGGCGTCTCGCAGTGGCATCGGGGGCGTGATTTCCGGGATCGTGGTACGGCCGGACTGTTCCGACGCCTCGACGGCTATCCGGTGCCATCGGTCCGGACGACCGGAACCGGGAAGCGACCGCTCGGTAACCATGGGGATGACGTGCGTGATGCCTAGTTCCGTCGACTTCTGGATGACCCAGTCAAACTTCTCACCCTTGAGAAGACCGAGGCAGAGCACGACCGAACCCAGCGGCGATGGACCAGCAAGAAATCCATCGAGGGTTGCGGTGACGGCATTCCCCGAACCGATCCGGATTACCGCGCGCCACTCGCCACCATTGCCATCGAACAGGTGAACCACGTCGCCCGACCGCATTCGCAGGACGCGGGCGACCTGGTGTGCGACTGGGGGTGCAAGGTTGACCACCAAACCCGCAACCGGGGCTGGTGGCAGGTCGACGTGGAAGCGGTGCGGACGTCCCAACGGCACTCCTGATCGCAAGCGGCTCTCGGATGTCTAGGGACGCCGCCAGACCTGCGTCACCCAATCCCCGCGCAAGTGGCGGGCTACCAAGTCAAGACCGGACGCCACGAGCGCATCGGTCGCCTCATTTTCGCGATCCACGATGATCCCGCTGGTGATCAACCATCCGCCATGACGGATTGCCTGGGCAATTGCGGAGGCACGTTCACCGATCACCCTTGCCACGATGTTCGCCATCACCCCATCGTACGCCTCGATCGGTTGCCGGCCGGGCACCGGATCGAGCCCGGGCAACGGTTCACCAATGGTGCCGTGCTCAACGGTTATCGCCTCGGATACTCCATTGAGGCGCGCGTTGTGGGCAGCAGCGGTGACTGCGATNNCGGTCAACGTCGAGGGCCAGGATCGATGTTGCCCCAAGCCGGGCCGCGCCGACCGCAAGGATGCCTGACCCGGTGCCCAGGTCCAGAATATCGAGTCCGGCAAGACTGCCGTTCCCAACCAATTCCTCGAGGCAAACGAGAACGGTCTGGGTTGTCGGATGGAGTCCGGTACCGAAGGCCATTCCGGGATCGAGTTCCAGCACGATGTCGCCCGGTTCCGGAGTGAACTCCTGCCATTCGGGCTTGATCACCCAAGACCTTCCGAGCCGCTGGATTGCGTAGTGGCTCTTCCACGCGTTTGCCCAGTCGTCCTCGTCAAGCCACCGCCACTCGAGTTCACCCATCGGGGCAAGGTCGAATGCACGCAGAAGGCTGATCCGCGACTCGAGGATCTCGCGTCTTGCCTCGATGCCGGGATCGTCCGCAAGATAGGTTTTCAGCAGCGTGAACCCATCCGGATCTGCCGTCCCCTCGTCCGCATCGCGGCCGGGAACGATCTCCGGTTCTATGACAACCCCACCTTGACCAGCCTGCTCGAACAGCGCGGAGATTGCTTCGGCAGCCTCGGCAGTTGCGCGGATACTTGCCTCTAGCCAACGGGCGCGCGGGCGATTCAGGGAGGCGCCAGGGTTCGGCACCACGGGATCACTCATCGCCGTCGATGCCCAACGCATCCTTGACCTTGTCGATGATCCCCTTGCCTTTTCGTGACTTTCCCTTCGGTCCGGCGGAGGCATTCGGCGAATGCCCGGCAGCAGTCTCGCGATCCGTCACGGGTTCCGGACTAGGAGGCGGGCCGGCAACGGGGGGCGGAGCGAACGTCTCTGCGAGAGAGGTGAAGAGCGCGCGCTGCTTCTCGGTCAGGTTGGCCGGAACCTCAACCTTGGTCACGACNNCCATGCTGGGTCCCGGCAGGTACGCGGAACGACTCCTCACCGGCAAGCGTGGGGATCATCACGTCGGCACCGAGCGCTGCCTGGGCGACATTAAGTGGCAATTCACAGATGATGTCCGCGCCATCACGCTTGAGACGTGCGTGTGGCTTCACTTGGAGGCGGACGTACAGGTTTCCACTCGGGCCCCCGCGCTCGCCGCCTTCGCCCTGCCCATTGAGGCGGATTTCCATCTCGTTGTCCACCCCGGCGGGAACGGTAACCGTCAGGCGTCGCGTCTTGCGGACGCTTCCACGCCCGTTGCACTCGACACACCGGTGGGTGACGACCTGACCAGCGCCCCGGCACCGATCGCACGGCGTGACATTGACGAACTGCCCGAACAGGCTTTGCTGGACACGGCGGACTTCACCGGACCCATTGCACGCGGTACACCGGGTCGGAGGCTTGCCCGGCTCCGCGCCAGAACCATCACAGATGAGGCAATTTTCCCAGCGGGGTATCTCCAACTCCTTCTCGCACCCGAAGACGGCTTCCTCAAAGGTGAGTTCGAGTTGGGTCCGGAGATCGGAACCACGTGAGGCACCGGGACGACCGCCCTGCACACCGCCGCCGAAGAAGGACTCGAGGATGTCGCCTATGTCGCCGAAAGGGAATCCTTCGGCCCCGGCTGGCCCACCACCGCCGCCGCCCGCGCGGAGGCCTTGGTGTCCATGACGGTCATAGATCTGCCGTTTCTGGGCGTTCGACAGGACCTCATATGCCTCTGAAAGGTCCTTGAATTGGGCCTCGGCGTCGGGTTCCTTGTTGACATCCGGGTGAAGCTTGCGCGCGAGCGCCCGGTAGGCCTTCTTCAGTTCGTCGTCGGTAGCGGTGCGGGCAACGCCAAGCACCTCGTAGTAGTCACGCTTGCTGGACATGGGGCTATTCTCCGGTTACCGAGACGTCCGGGTCATGCCCGGGAGGGTCGGCCTGATCGGGGCGATCTGAAGGCTGATGGAACGGCGACCCGGACACGCCGGGGTTCAGGTCACGAAGGGTATCGCGCAGGACACTGGTCACCTGCCGAAGGGCGACCGCGTCGTCACCCGCCAGGGCGGTACGCACCCGGTCGACCTGTGCCGAAACCTGGTCGCGGAACTCTTCCGGAAGCCCGTCAGCGGCGCGGAAGAGGAACCGATCTGCCTGGTAGACGAGTGAATCGGCGAGGTTGCGTGCCTCGATCAGTGATCTCTTCTGGAAGTCCCCGGTCGCGGCTTTCTGGGCCTCAGCGACCATCCGCTCGACTTCCTGTTCATTGAGACGGCTGGCTCCGGATACGGTCACCTGTTGCTCGACACCCGTGGTTCGCTCGCGGGCAGAGACATGCAAGAGTCCGTTTGCATCGATGTCAAAGGTGACATCGATCTGGGGAACGCCCCGGCCAGCTGAAGGAATGCCGTCGAGATCAAACCGACCAAGCAGCGTGTTCCCTTCGACAAGTTCCCGCTCGCCTTGGAAGACTTGGACCTCAACACGACGCTGCCCATCGACTGCCGTCGAAAAGGTCTGGGTACGGGCGGTCGGAATGGTCGTGTTGCGATCGATCAGACGCGTGAAGATGCCGCCCAGGGTGCGCACTCCAAGGGAAAGCGGGGTGACATCCAGAAGAAGCAAGTCGGTGACCTCGCCGCCGAGGACACCGGCCTGAATTGCTGCCCCGGCAGCAACCACCTCGTCCGGATTGACCCCCTTGGTGGGGTCACGCCCGAAGATGCGCGTGACCAGCTCCACGACGGCGGGCATGCGGGTCTGACCGCCAACTAGGATGACTTCATCGATGTCCGCCGCGGTAAGTCGGGCATCAGCCATGGCACGCCGGCATGGCTCAACGGTCCGTTCGAGGAGATCCTGGGTCAGCTGGTCAAGCTTGGACCGGGTCAGGACGACGCTGAGGTGCTTGGGGCCGGCGAGATCTGCAGTGATGAACGGAAGGTTGATCTCCGTCTCCATCACTCCCGAGAGTTCGATCTTCGCCTTTTCGGCCGCCTCCTTGAGCCTTTGGAGGGCCATTCGGTCCTGCCGGAGGTCGATGGTGTTGCTCGCCGCGAACCCGCCGGCTAGCCAGTCGACGATCCGGGAATCGAGATCATCACCGCCGAGATGGGTATCACCATTGGTGGACCGAACCTCGAAAACGCCCTCCCCGATATCGAGAATGGAGACATCGAAGGTGCCACCACCGAGGTCGTAGACGGCAATGCGCCCCTCGTGGCGCTTGTCGAACCCGTAGGCAAGAGCCGACGCGGTCGGTTCATTGATGATGCGCATGACCTCGAGACCGGCGATGCGACCCGCATCCTTCGTTGCCTGCCTCTGAGCGTCGGAGAAGTAGGCGGGCACGGTGATGACCGCCCCGGAGACCGGTTCACCCAGGTACGCCTCGGCATCCGCCTTGAGCTTCTGGAGGATGATGGCGGAGATTTCCGGCGGGGCAAACTCCCGACCGGCAGCCACGATCTGGACATCACCATTTTCGGACGCATTGACGGCGTACGGGACCCTCGCGGCGTCACGGGCGACATCAGGGGTGTCAAACCGACGACCCATGAATCTTTTGACAGACGCGACCGTATTCTCGGCGTTGGTGACCGCCTGGCGCTTGGCCATTGCGCCAACCAGACGTTCGTTCTGCCGAGTGAAACCCACCACCGAAGGCGTGGTGCGGAACCCCTCCGCATTCGGAATGATGACTGGGTGACCGGCTTCGAGGACCGCTACGCACGAGTTGGTGGTGCCGAGGTCTATGCCAATGGTCTTGCTCATGTATCCCGCTTACCGGCCGGCCTGATCGTGTGCGTGGTCGTGCTGGTGGCCAGTTTCTGGCTCTTCTTCAATCGACGGACCGGATGCCTGGCGAGGTCCGGCCTTCACGAGTGCTGGTCGTACCACACGGTCGTGCAACTCGTACCCGGCCTGGAAGACCTCAAGGACGTACGGGTCGCCTTCGCCGGGTTCGGTTGCGATGGCATCGTGGAGCCGGGGATCAAACGGTTGGTCAACCTGGTCAATCCGGGTCAAGCCTGTCCGGCGAACAATCTCCTGGAACTGCTGGTCGAGCATCCAGATGCCCTCGATCCATGAAAGGTTACGCAGGGCCACCGGAAGGGACTTCCACGCGCGGTCGAAGCCATCGAAGATACGGAGCATCTCGGTGATGAGCGGAAGCCCCGCAAACTTGAGCTCCTGTTCACGATCGAACTGCGTCCGGCGACGGTAGTTGACCAAATCGGCCTGGGCCCGTTGCCACCGGTCCAGGTTCTCCTGCGCACGTTCCTCGGCAGCCTTGACTTGGGCACGGGCCTCGTCAAGCTGCCGTTCGAGCTCACGAACCTCGGCGCGCGTCCCGGACGACATGCCGGACTCGGTGTTCTGGGTATCAGCTGACACGATCGATCTCCTCTGGTGTTCTGGTCGATGATCCCGAGGGCCAGTCGTTCACGAGGACCTCGGTCATGAGGCGCGCAATGTACCGGACAGCCGGAACGGCCACGCCGTAGGGAAAACGGACGGGACCGAGGACGCCGATGAAGCCGGTCAGTTCGCCGAAGAGACCGTACTGGCTCGTGACGACGGCACACTCGCGCATCCAGTCCCAACGGTTCTCGCTCCCGATGACGACATGAACCGGATTGCTGTCCACGAGGGCGGCAGGAAGGTCGGCATCCGATCCAGGCATCAGGACATCGCGCAAGGTCTGCGGTCTCTCAAGCAGCTCGACGATTGCCCGTGCACGGTCACTCCGCGCGAACTCTGGCTGGTCAAGCAATTCGACAAGTCCAGAATGATAGAC